>NZ_JBIWFC010000012.1:0-145550 GCF_044762845.1 Lysinibacillus sp. NPDC096382 | reverse complement strand
TGACCAGACCTGAATTCATTGTACGACTGGGGTTTTTTTCTTGTCCATAGCTAGAAGCTCTTTAGAACCCCTCGCATAGCAAGGGGTTTTCAAAAGATACAAAAAAGTAACCATCCATAAAAATGGATGGTTACTTGAATGTTTTATTTATTAAATATCCGCACAAAATTCAATAGTGGTTTATAGTTTTTACCCGCGAGTCCGATGACTTCAACCAAAATTTCAATTGCAGTTAAAATGACAGCTACGAGTAAAATGGCACCCCATACTTTTGCCATTGAGAAAATGATGGCTGCTAAACCAAACATGATGGCAATCCCATAAATAATGAGTACTGTTTGACGATGTGTGAAGCCCATATCTAGTAAACGGTGATGCAAATGTGATTTATCTGGATCAGACCATTTTTTCTTCATACGTACGCGACGAACAATCGCAAAGAATGTATCAGAAATCGGCACACCTAGTATAATAACTGGGATAATTAATGTTACGACCGTAATATTTTTAAATCCAAGCAATGCGAGCACCGATATCATGAAGCCTAGGAATAAGGCTCCGGTATCTCCCATGAAAATTTTCGCTGGATGGAAATTGTAAAATAAAAATCCAAATGTTGCTGCCGCTAAAATGGATGCGATAGCTAAAACGAACATATTGCCCATAATAAAAGCCATGATAGCTAAAGTAATAAGGGCAATCGTTGACACACCTGCAGCTAGGCCGTCTAAGCCATCAATTAAATTAATGGCATTTGTAATACCAACAATCCAAAGAATTGTTAAAGGGATACTTAGTAATCCAAAATTTAATTCACCTACAAATGGTAAATTAATCATCTCAATTTGAATTCCACCTACAAAAATAACGATAAGTGCCGCAACAAGCTGACCAATTAATTTTGCTTTTGCAGAGATTTCACGCATATCGTCAATGACACCTGTTGCTACGATAATACAAGCTCCAATTATAATTGCCAGTAAAAAATCGCTACCATTTTCATTGTATATCAAAATCGGCTGGAATATAGCCACAGCTATTAAAAACGCAAGGAAAATCGCCAATCCCCCAAGTCTTGGCATAATTCGTGCATGTACTTTTCGATAGTTTGGTGCATCGACAGCACCTATTCTGAATGCTAATCGTTTAACTAGTGGAGTTAACAATATTGAAGCAACAAATGCTGCTATTAAAGACACGTAGAGCATGTCTCTCCTCCTCAAAAAAATAATCTACATTTAAATTCTAATTGATTATAGCACGAACAGACGCCGAAATATACTTTTTCTATTTATTTTCCACCATTTCACAAATATTATTCCTCTTTTTCGAATTGGAAGAATGCTGCATGTCAAATGTAGTCATCATTCGTAAAATTTGATAAAATAATGTTGTGTCTAGCATTTAGACAACTTAAAAGGAGCGTAAATTTCATGTTCTCAATTTTTAAACGTAACAATGAGCATACTAGTGCTCGTCAATTAAAACGCTACTATAAAATAGTAGATCAAATTAATAGTCTTGAAGAAAAATATGTTAATAAGTCAGATGATGAATTAAAAGAAATGACTTTTATTTTCAAGGATCGTTTAGAACAAGGTGAACCAATTACATCTATCATCCCAGACGCATTTGCTGTTGTACGCGAAGCCTCAAAACGTGTATTAGGTATGCGTCATTTTGATGTACAGCTTATCGGTGGTCTTGTTTTAACTGAAGGCAATATTGCAGAAATGCCTACAGGTGAAGGTAAAACGCTTGTCGCTTCTCTACCTTCGTATGTACGCGCATTAGAAGGTAAAGGTGTTCACGTTATTACTGTTAATGACTATCTAGCTAAGCGTGACTACGAGCTTGTCGGTCAAATCCATCGTTTCCTTGGTTTAACAGTTGGTTTAAATATACCGATGATGGAGCCGGATGCCAAAAAAGAAGCCTATAACGCAGATATTACATATGGTGTAGGTACTGAGTTCGGATTTGATTACTTACGCGACAACATGGCTCACAGCTTGGCTGATAAAGTACAGCGTCCTTATCACTTCGCCATTATCGATGAAGTCGATAGTGTACTTATTGATGAGGCAAAAACACCACTTATTATTGCTGGGAAAATGGCTGCGAATGATGAACTACATCGCATTGCCTCTATGCTAGCTAAACGTTTTAAAGAAGAAGAAGATTACGATTTTGATGATGAAACAAAAGCTACTTCTTTAACAGATAAAGGCATTGAAAAGGTTGAGGCTGCCTTCAATGTTGATAATCTATATGATCTTGAACACCAAACACTTTACCATTACGTGATCCAAGCAGTGCGTGCCCACGTAATGTTCAAGCGTGATGTTGATTACATCGTAAAAGATGACAAAATCGAGCTTGTTGATATGTTCACAGGTCGTGTTTTAGAAGGTCGCTCGCTATCTGATGGCTTACACCAAGCAATTGAAGCAAAAGAAGGCGTAACGATAACTGAAGAAAATAAAGCACAGGCACAGATTACAATTCAGAACTATTTCCGTATGTATCCGAAGCTTTCTGGGATGACGGGTACGGCGAAAACTCAGGAAAAAGAAATCCGTGAAGTATACGGCATGGAAGTTATTCAAATTCCAACAAACCGTCCACGTCAACGTGTCGATCAGCCTGATATTATTTTCAACAAACAAGAAGATAAATATAAGTTCGTAGCTGCTGAAGCTAAACGTCGTCACGAAAAGGGACAACCTGTTTTAATTGGGACAACGTCAATTCTACAATCCGAGACAGTGGCCGAATACTTAAAGAAAGAAGGCTTAAAATTCCAATTGCTGAACGCTAAAACTGTTGAGCAAGAGGTTGAGCTGATTTCACAAGCTGGTCAAAAAGGTCGTGTGACTGTAGCAACAAATATGGCTGGTCGCGGTACAGATATTGTGCTAGATGAAGCAGTTCACAAACTTGGAGGCTTATATGTCATCGGTACCGAAAAGCATGAAAGCCGCCGTGTAGATAATCAGCTGCGTGGTCGTTCAGGTCGCCAAGGTGACATAGGCGAAAGCCGCTTCATTCTCTCTATTGAAGATGATATGTTCCGCCGTTATGCAAAAGAAGAGGTTGAAAAATTCTCAGAAAAAATGGTTGTCGATGAAAACGGCATTATCCAAAATAAAGAGGTTCAAGAACTTATTAACCGTACACAACGTATTGTTGAAGGCTCTCAACACGGTATGCGTGAATACAACCTAAAATTAGATGATGTTATCAATGACCAGCGTACAGTTATTTACGGTCTACGTGATAAAATTTTAGCTGGTGAAGATTTAATGGGTGAGCTGAAAAAAATGCTAAGTGAAACGGTTGATTTTGCTGTTCGCGAAGCTGCTTCAGATGAACTCCCTTCAGTTGAATGGGATTACGATCAAATGGAAAGCTCTCTCAATTCACTATTTATTACTCCTGTCACAATAGATCGTGAAGTGGGTAAAGTAAAGCAAATTTTAGCTGATATTCAACCTTCTGAACAAGAGTTGCTTGATCGCATGGAAAAATTCGCTGATAACGCAGAAGTAATGACTATTATTCCGAATGTGATGCTAAGCTACATAGACAGTGGCTGGGTAAAGCATTTAGAAAACATGGCCCACTTAAAAGAAGGAATCGGCTTACGCCATTACCAACAAGAAGACCCGATGCGAATTTACCAACGTGAAGGACTTGAATTATTCGGAAGGAATTTCCAAGAATTACGTCGTTCTATTATTATTGAAATTACAGGCTTCATGAAAATGATTGAAGCACAAATGGAGGTACAATAATGGGCTTATTCTCATTCTTTAAAAAATCAGACAAACTTGGGCAAGAAAATACAATCGACTCTAAAGATTTACTGCAAAACATCAAAGTCGAAAATACAGACAATAATCAGGATGTTGTGACGAAATTATCTTACCATCCAGATTGGGAAGTGCCTCAAGAGCAAAAATATATCTTTAACTTCCTTGCTAATGAGCTAGAACCATTAAAGCCAAATCAATTATCACTTTCTTCTATTAGTATAGAAGAAGACATGCGCTCTAAAAAATGGCAAGTACGTGCATTTTTCCGCTCATCATTATCTCAAGCAATTGAGCTTGGTGAAATTGAGCTGTTTATTATGGATAAAAATGACGAGCTTGTAGCATCTAAAAAATTCGACTTTGCAGCACTTGGCACAATTCCAGCAGAAAGTGCTCGTCCATGGGTATTTGAATTTGAAAAATCAACGATAAAAGTCGATGAAGTACCAGAAGATGGCTGGAAAATTGCGTTCAACCTTGTTTCCCTTCGCGGTCACCAATTAGAATTAGACCCTTCATGGGAGAAACAACTACCTGAAGCGCAAAAAGAGGAACTTGCAAAAATCGTAAAAACTTTACCTAAGTTAGGTGAAACAGAAGTAAATTTCACCGGCCTACAAGCGAAACTTGCTGATAACGGTAATTTAAATGTGTCTATCTTCATTCGTAACGGACATAATAAAGCGATTAACCTAGAACAATTACCACTAGAAATTATTGACGCAACAGGCAAACAAATTGCTAAAGGTTCATTTAAAATGGATCCAATATTAACTGTACAACCAGACTCAACAAAGCCATGGACATTTATCTTCCCTGCAGAGCTTGTTAACGCAAAAGAAGCCGATCTTTCTCGTTGGACAGCACGCGTAACACAATAAAATGTTGAAAACCCTTCTTTTTTTAGAAAGAAGGGTTTTTTATTTGTTTATTTTCTTATCAGTGATGTCGATGTTCTAACCGCGATATTTGGTGTTTATCAGCGGTTCTGACTCTCTTATCAGCGTTGTTTCGTTTTCTATCAGCGGTTCTGGCTCTCTTATCAGCGATGTTTCGTTTTCTATCAGTGGTTCTGGCTCTCTTATCAGCGTTGTTTCGTTTTCTATCAGCGGTTCTGGCTCTCTTATCAGCGATGTTTCGTTTTCTATCAGTGGTTCTCGCTCTCTTATCAGCGATGTTTCGTTTTCTATCAGCGGTTCTCGCTCTCTTATCAGCGATGTTCCGTTTTCTATCAGCGGTTCTCGCTCTCTTATCAGCGATGTTCCGTTTTCTATCAGCGGTTCTGGCACCTTTATCAGCGTTGTTCTGTGTTCTATCAACAACTGTTCGCCTTCATTCCTGTCTTTTATCTAACTCCATGAAAAAAGCGATTATTGCGTATTTGCAATAATCGCTTTTACTTTATTTAATAGTGTCGAAACGTTTATAAGCTACTAATCTTGTAGACCAGTAAGAGAATGTAACGTCCGAAATTTCAACACCGTCTGACCCTGCATGGATAAATTTATTGTTACCTATATAAATACCCATATGAGATATTCCATCTTTATACGTATTTTGGAAAAATACTAAATCTCCCGCTATCGGATTTTTAACTTGTGTTGTATTGCCGTAGAAATATCCTTCGCTACTGTCTCTTCCAATTTTTAAACCACCTTGATTAAAGGCGTAGTAAATAAAGCCACTGCAATCTAGACCTTCAGATGTGTTGCCACCATAGAGATATGGTGTTCCTACTAATGAATTAGCTACATCCACTGTTTTCTTATAAATAGCCTGTCCATTAGCTGTAGGATCTTTAGACGTTACTGTTGATGTTCCCGCATCTGAAGATCCGTTATTATGTACTGTGTCATTCTCGGGTAATGAAGCTACTGGAGATAATTTTAACACTTGTCCAACGTAAATTGTGTCTGTCGTAAGTCCATTCCAGTCTTTAATGTCCTTTATTGTTACATTATATTGCTTAGCAATTTTGGATAATGAATCGCCTTTAACTACTGTATGTGAAACAGTTGCGGGCTTTGATGGTGTTGTTGGTTTTGGTGTTGTCGGTTTAGTTGTTGGATTTGAAGGTTTTACCGTATCATTTGTAGCTTGCTTTGAAACTTCAAGCTTTTGCGCGATGTAAATCAGATCATTCTTTAAATTGTTCCAGCTTTTTATGTCTTGCACTGTTACTTTATTGCTTTGGGCAATTTTAGTTAAAGTATCTCCTTTTTGCACGGTATATGTAGCTGCCTCTGCGGTCTGTAATGCTAAAAAAGAAGTAGCAATAGTGCTTAAAGCAAGGATTCTTAATTTTTTTGCCTTTTTCATATCATTTTGCCTCCGTTCGTGCTAAAATATTTCCTTGTGTGTCTATCATACTAGATATTTAAGAAATCAGAAATCAGAAAAAATGACTATTTTTCAAACAATTTATGAAAATTACTGATTCCGACAGATTCTTACAAATTGTAATAGAATATTAATTGCAAGATTAGTATTCATGTGATAACATACACTTCTGTATTTAAAATTTTTAGAAAGTTTAATCTTTTCAATTTTAAAGGAGTTTTAATTTTTATGAAGAACATCTTGCTTTTCATCAAAGAAAATTTGGCAGTAGGGTTACTATTATTTGCCTTATTTTTAGGTGCCGGAAATATTATCTTCCCCCCATTATTAGGTCAACAAGCTGGTGAACATATTACGACAGCAATGATTGGTTTCTTAATAACAGGTGTCGGATTACCGCTATTAGCAATAGTTGCAATTGCGAAAGCGGGTGGCGATTTACAAATACTTGCTAATCGTGTCGGCCCTACCTTTGGTGTTATTTTTACATCAATCGTTTATTTAGCGATTGGACCATTTTTTGCAGTGCCGCGTACAGGCTCTGTATCTTATGAAATTGGAATTGTCCCATTTCTCCCAGAATCAGCAACAGATCATTGGGCACCACTTTTCATTACTTCTGTAATATTTTTTGCCTTTATACTATTCTTAGCTATTAACCCTTCAAAGCTTATCGATCGCGTTGGGAAAATTTTAACGCCTGTTCTATTGGCCGTTATTTTACTCCTAGCGATTAAAAGCTTTATTTCTCCAATGGGTGAACCAGGGGTAGCTATAGGAAAATACACTGAGTCACCGTTGACTGAAGGCTTTGTTCAAGGCTACTTAACAATGGATGTACTAAGTGCACTCGTTTTCGGGATCGTTATTTTGCAAGCATTGCGCGACATGGGTATGTCAAATACTAAAAAGCAAGTCAAAACGACAATTTTCGCGGGAATTGTTGCCGCTATTGGCTTATCATTTGTCTATATCTCACTTGGGCAAATTGGTAACACTAGTATTAATGCAATTGGTACTTTTGATAATGGTGGGAAAATTATTGCGAAATCAGCAGAAGTTCTTTTTGGCAAATTTGGGACTATCATATTATCTGCTACAATTTTACTAGCGTGTATATCTACTGCTGTAGGTTTATTGACTGCCAATGCTCAATATTTCCATAAACTATTTCCTAAAGTTTCGTATAAAACGTTTTTAGTAATTTTCACAATTTTCAGTACTGCCATAACAAACGTAGGTCTTTCTACAATTATTAGTGCATCACTACCTGTATTATTAATCATCTATCCGCTAGCGATGGTGTTAATGGTTCTGTCGCTTTTCGATTCCTTCTTTAAAGGTGGGAGAATTGTCTACATTTTAGCATTAATTCCTACATTCTTTGTTAGTTTGAATGATGGTTTAAAGGAAATGAAAATTACAATTGCACCATATGTGAACATTTTGAAAACTTTGCCATTATACGAGCAAAGTCTAGCATGGCTTGTACCTGCAATAATCGGTGCGCTTATCGGCTTGGTCATTCATAAGTTCACAAAAAAATAAAAGAGACTTATTTAATTTCTTCATCTAACTAGAATCTGATTGCTTTTTGCGAATAAGCTTCAAGCTTCTTTTAGACAACGACTGTCTAGGAATCTTGCCTAAACTTACTTTTTCGCAAATGGCTAGCAGATTCTTTTTTTGTAGGTAACCCCCTCTTTTTCCTATTCACGGTTATATGGAAATTCATGTATAATAAAGCTAATTAGAAAAGAGGTGTCCCATGAAAAAAATATTGTGGTCTTTTGTATTCGTTCTATGCTTTTTCATCATTCCATTGACAAATGCTTCTGCTGCAAGCAATGAACAACAGCTTGTAAAGGAAATCAAGGCAATTATTGAGGAAAACTATGTTGGAACCATCCACGGAAATTTGCAAAAAGCTAAAACAATTCCTGAAATCATTGATATGCTAGACCCTTACTCCACATATTTTACGAAAAAAGAACTTGAAGATTATATGAATAGCATCGATCTATCAACAATTGGAATTGGTGTAATCATCGAAGAACATGAAGATGGCATTCATATTTTACAAGTGTTTGAGGATAGCGGTGCATCTAAAGCCGGTGTAGTTGCTGGAGACATTATTATCGCCATTGACGGACAATCCGTAGTAGGAAGCTCTACCCAAGAAGTCTCCTCCTTATTAATTGGTGACGACAATACTAAAATAGAAGTGACGCTCCGGCATGCAGATGGTAAAACATCAACTACAACCATTACACGGAAAAAATTCACATTACCGAATGTGGAATCTACGTTACTGTTTGGGGATGTTGGCTATATTGCTATGTCATCCTTCTCAGAAGACGGTGCAAAGCTTGTCAAAGATGCGCTTATCCAATTAAAACAGCGTGGTGCAACCTCTTTTATACTTGATTTACAAAACAATGGTGGAGGCTATGTATCAACAGCTGAGGAGATTGCAGGGCTATTCCCGAAAGCAAAAATTGCCTACTTACTGGAAGAAGCACATGCCTCTTATAAAATACGTGCAGTCAATCAAAACGAAAAATTCCCAGCTGATACACGTATTCTAGTAAACCGTTATAGTGCTAGCGCCTCTGAAATGTTAGCAGCAACATTACAAGATCAGCAATCTGCTATTTTATACGGAGAAACTACGTATGGAAAAGGCTGTATGCAAGGCTTTTTTGAACTGCAGGATGGTAGCTATTTAAAGCTTACAATTGGTAATTTTACAGGTCCATTAGGGAAAACGATTAATGAGGTTGGGGTAAAACCGAACGTCCAAACAAAGACCGCTCCTATTTACCAGGCACATTATGATGCAATTAAAGCACAATATACAAATTATAAAGAGCTTGAAAGCTTGAAAAATGTACCAACTTCTAAAACATTTACTGTGAAATTCTCACAAGCACTCGCTTCGCAAATTGCTGAAGATAGTGTACAACTCGTTGCTTTAGGCGGTAACGAAGTACCCATTACTACAAAAGTTGATGGTCATTCATTACTTGTTACTCCATCAAAACCATTAAACAGTGGGCAAGAGTATATGCTACTCGTTCATCCATCTATTCAAAAAGAAACAGGCAATAAGCTTCAAAAAGGCGTTTATCTTCATATTACAGTTAAGAAATGAAAAATTCCTCTCACCTTATATGGTGAGAGGAATTTTCATTCAATTTTTTTGTATTTACTTCTCTTAAAAAGTATAAATGAACTAAGTCGCTTGCTAACTCGCATGGCTGTTTTTTTTGTTCAAGTAAATTTGTTAATATTAAACGCTCTAAGGACCCTACAAAACTATCTACAACTATGTTTATGTCTGCACAATATGATTGTAATATATGGGCACATTCATAACGATGTATAAGGTGAGTAAATTGCTGTGTAAGTCGAGATTTAACTACAAGTGACTGCTTAGATTCAAATAATCCAATTTTTGTTAATTTAGGGTTATCAATTATATAAACGAATAACATTTGTATTTTTTGCTTTAGCTCTGTAACAAAGCCTTCTAATCCCTCTTCACCTTCTACTGATTGTTTACTCATAATTTCATCAAACCCTTGCTGAAATCGTTTATTCAGATTGGTGTAGAGAGCATCCTTACTTTCAAAATATAAATAAAAAGTTGGCTGTGTTACATTCGCGGCTTTTACAATGTCACTAATCTTTGTATCATGATACCCTTTTTCAGAAAATAACTCTAAAGCCTTTTCAAGCAATAATTGTTTACTTCGTTCACCATTTGAATTAACCTTCCTACCTCTTGCCATACTTCCCACCTTATCTAATTTGTAGTAGTCATAGTCCTTTAGGCATCACTAAAATAATGCCAATTTATCCATATGTTCATAAAAAATACCACTATTAATTAAACTAATTATAATACAGCTCCTATTTTTTCACTATAAAATATTATAAATATAACAAATTTTTTGCAGATAGTGCTTATAGTGTCCAATCAAGTTTTATTTCTATCAACGACAAAAACAGGTGTGTTAATGACCTTTTTTCCACTCGATTTAAATAGAGGACACTGCTATCCACTAAAGGCTACTCGCTTTTCCACTGGGGCCTAATGGGAGCACCTTAGTAAAATTCCTTATCGAACAACAATAAGCATATCAACACACCTGAAAAATAAAAAAAGTGGGTATCCAGTGCTTTCTAAGATACCCAATTTTCCCTATTATTTTAAATATTTCCGTTTTAGTTTATCACTAAATTCTTTTACTTCTTTCACGCCAAATAATAAGTACGAGCCAACAACTACTGCACTAAAAATAACAAGTCCTACAATAAAAGTTAGCCATATGTTGTCAAATACTAAAAACTTGCTTGAAAAATACAAAACAATCGTGATAATAATCATTGGCGGAACTGATCTGAAAAATTGCAGCTCTTTGCTAAAGATCCCCATTTTCAAGTCATATTTATAGGCTGCATAAATAATTAGCATAATAAAGTTTGTTACTGAACTCACTAATGTACCCCATGCAATTGCTTCTGCTCCACACTTATCAACAAGTAACATAATAACGGCAATGTTAATAACAAATACATTTATTAAGCTGAAGATAACAGGTGCCATTGAGTCACCCTTTGCATAATAAAAGCGCGTTATATACCCGTTTGCAGCTAAAAAATACATCGATAAACAGAAGATTGCCAGTACTGGTGTAGTAATTGCAGTTGAAATTGCATCAAAATTACCACGTTCATAAACAACCTGCACAAGATTCTCTGCATAAAAATATGAGTAGACTGTTACAGGATAAAGTAACAACAATAGATAATGTAGCCCTTTTGAGTATAAGCTTTTAATGGAAGCAAGGTCATTCTCTGCTTCTTTTTGACTCAAAATTGGAAAGATAACTGTCGTTACTGCTGTAATTAAAATTGCTTGCGGGAATTGCATAAGCCTTGATGCATAGTTTACAGCAGCTACTGCCCCTTCAGATAACATTCCTGCAAAAACACGCTGTAATAATGCATAAATTTGAATGGTTGCCCCACCGAGCATAATCGGTAAAGTCATTATCCACAATTGCTTTGATGCAATATTTCGTTCAAATGAAAAACCAACCTTAAATGAATCCAACTTTCGATATCCAATAATCAGGAAATATACCATTATTGCTGCACTGACTAATGCACTAATACCATATCCAATTGGACCGATAAAATAGGCTAAACCTACAGCAATCACTAAAAAGATTGCATTATAAATTAAAATCGCAAAGCTAGACAAATGGAATTTATGATTTGCGTTTAGCAATCCACTATACCATGAGGACAATACGAGTAAAATTGACGAAGGCATCATCCAATAATATAGATTTTTAGCTAAATCTAACTCACTTTGACTAAACGTCTTTTTATTTTTACTTTGGTTAAACATCTCCATAATAGGGTTAGTAAACGCTAACATTAGAATTGTCATTATTGAAACCGTTAACAAGACAATTGTGAAGGACTGTTTAACAAATAGCGCACGATCCGTTGTTTCCCGATTATAAATTGAGATAACAGCAGTAGTAAATGCACCACCTACGACTAGATATAAAAAGTTTGGAATTGTGTAAGCTGTGAAAATACTATCAGCAATATGGGTACTTCCATAGTAGTATCCGATAATCATTTCACGTAAAAATCCGAATACACGGGCCACGACATTAATAATCGCAACTGCCCCAACTATTTTTATAAATTTATTCATAGGCCATCCCCACCTTCAATGGCCGACTTATAAATCTCTATACAACGAGCTGTTATATTTTTTTCATCGTGAATGTTTAATACTTCGTTGACCGCTTCACGATTCATATATTGTTCTTTTGGCGTGTTCACGGCACGCAGCATCTCCTCAGATAAAACCATCGCATTTTCGGGCTCCACTAAATGCCCTGCGCCCTCTCCAAGCAAAGATACAAGTCCGCCTACATTAGAAGCAATAACAGGTGTATCTGTCGCTAATGCCTCTAATGCCACTAATCCAAAACCTTCTAAATGGGATGGTAATACAAAGACATCACTTGCTTGGAACCACTTTACTAGTTCTTGTTGTTTTAGTGGATCTATAAATTTGACGTCTTCACTGATTAATGGTTGCAATGATTGGAAAAATGCCTGGTCTCTTCTAGAACCTACAATATTTAACTCTAAAGGCCGAGATACTTTTGTTTTTAACATTTGGAAAGCCTGTAACAACTCTTCAACGCCTTTTTGTTTTATAACATTTCCTACAAATAAAAATCTGAATGGCTCAGTAGCTAATTGCAGTTCTTTGCACACTGCCACTTGATTTCCTTTTGTGAAAACCTCACGATTCACACCCATGCTAACGACAGAGATTTTACCTTTTTCAATCCCAAAATCTTGTTCAATTTGTTGAGCTAAGACAGGACCTACTGCGATAATATGTTCACTTTCACGTAAAATACTCTCTGTCCAATTGCGAATTCTTGCGTTCTTCTTCGCCATGCGCTCAATATCACCACCATGAGCAGTAACAATAAATGGTATACCAAACATTTTCTTTAATAGGAGCGACAGCATACCAGATGGAAACACATAATGTGCATGTGTGACATCAATAGACTTTCTGTTTTTTAAGCCTTTCATCAATGTCGATAAACCCCATTTTGTATATTTCATAATGGTGTTCTTATTACCGGTTGCCGGATTAGTATTTACAGATATATCTACGTCTAGTCCTGCTTTTTCAAGAGCAGTGACTTGGTTTTTCACAAAAATACCGAATGATAAATGATCAGATGTTGGATACATATTACTAATGACGAGTATTTTTTTCATAGACGTGTCACTGCCTTTTTCATTAATTCCTGACCACGCATGGCCTCTTTATGAATATGGGTAGCAATTTGTTTCGTCTCCGCAATCGACTGGTCCCAATTACTACTTAGTTTGCCAACTAATGTGGCTAGAGCCTTCACATCATCCTCTATATCCTGCATTTGTAAGCAACGATCTGATACGCCTACAAAGGACATAAAATCTTGTACTTTTGTATGATAGGATATCGCAATAATCGGAGTTTCTGAATTTGTTGCTAAAATAAGCGAGTGCAGACGTGTACCGATAATAATATCCTGTTCCTCAGTTACATCAAGTAATCGCTCCGGCACCAAATTTTCATCAATAATTTTTGTGTGTGCACGTTGTTGCATTTTTTTCTGAATATCCTTCGTCACAGTGACGTCCTGCGGGTATTTTGTGGCAAAGAATGTAATTTCGACATTATGCTCAGAAATTACATGATCTAAATTTTTCGCCATACCTGTAACATACGCATCATATTTTTCAACATTTCCTTCTGGCCAATAGTTTGCATTATAGTACGGAACCGCTGATACACCTATTTTAATTGGTTTTTCGGCGTAATGTTGACGATCACCTTTTAATGTAAATGCAGGATCACCAATAATATCTATTGGCTTTTTCACCCCAATACTTTGCAAAAGCTTTTTAGACTGGGGATCACGTACAGAGATATTTGCTGCATAACGACACATTGCGCGAATACTAATCTTCCCAGAAATCGTATCAAGTGGTCCAGCGCCACATCCGTAAATAATGTAGGGAACATTACTTTGCTTTGCCATCATTGCATACGCTCCATACAGGTGAGCCTCACGTTTATAAAAATCCATTAAAATACCACCACCACCAATGATGAGGAGGTCAAATGTTGATACATATTGTTTATTATTTTTATAGGTATGGATAAACGTTTTAAATAAATTACTCTTCCTGTAATACAATGGATAGCTATGTACCCCATAACGTTCGGATGTTTGTTGTGTGTTATTACTAAAAACGGTAATGTCATCATTAGTTACCGAAAATGTTTGTTTTACTTGTTGAAGAATGCCGTATAATATTGATTCATCACCATTATTATCATTGCCGTAATTCCCCACAATGCCTATTTTCATTAAAAAACATCCTTTTACTTTTTAATACTGAGATTATACCACAATTGCACATTTACGTTCTTTTAAAAATAGTAAATATAAGATGAGCTTCAAAAGTTGCTACTAATCTTGTGATATGTTTGCTCATCAACATAACGTAAGGTTGATTTCCGTTGCGGCTAGGCGCTCCCTTGGAGCATCCGTTGAGCCGTTAATCAACTTATACGGTTTCAATAAATATCAATTAAATATTTATTTGCAAGGTCCCAATCAATAACCTTTTTATTTAAAGAGAAAAATAGCAAACTAGGTAACACGACTAGTTTGCTATTTTTTAAATGCTAAGCCATTCTTTAAGGACGACTATTATTGATTAATTGCTCTATAAAGGAATAATCCGAAATGAGCGCGACTAATCGCTTCATCTGGCTTAAAGGTGTTATCACCATAACCAGTTGTAATTTTGTTTGCAGCTAACTGTTGAACATATGTGTATGCCCAATGATCCTTCGATACATCTTTAAAGTTAGTGCTGCTTGTTCCTTTTAGATTATAAGCTAAAGCTACAACCTTCGCCATTTGTGCACGAGTTAAAGTAGCATCAGGATCAAAGACATTATTGCCCTTACCGCTCATAATGCCAGACTCAACTACAGCTGCGATTTGTTTATAATATATGTGATTCGCAGGAATATCCTTAAAGCCTGGATTTTTGACGTTTGATGTTTTTAAATCAAGTGCGCGACTAATAATAACTGCTGCATGTGCACGTGTAAGTTTGTCATTTGGTCTAAATGTGCCATCTGGATGACCTGTAATAATATTATTTTTTGTTAAATACTCAATTTCTTTATAGTACACATAGTTACTTGGAATATCTTTAAACAACGCAGCTTGTGCTACAGTTACAGTAGCCTCTACACGTTTTGTTCCTAAAATCGCTACTACTTTACCAGTAGCACCTGGATTTTTAGCTGTAAATTTACCATCACTAGTAATCGTACCAATATTACCTTCTACAGACCATTTCACTTGTGATGCATTGTAAACTAGCGGTTTGCCACCGTCATCCTTTGCATCCATAGTAAATTTAACAGTTTCGCCTGCTCCTACTGTTTTTGACTTTGGTGCAATGTCCATTGTTGCTGGAGCATCTACTACTTTCACTTGGAATGATTCAACAGGTGTGCCATCGTGGTTGATAAAAATACGATCATCGCCAGCTGTCGTTGAAGTATAGTTCAAGCCGTTAACTTTTAAAGTATTATTCTCAGATGTTAGCGATACATGACCGTCTAATGGTAGCGCATTATAGTTTTCATCTAAAATATATTGTACTGCTATACTAGACGAAGCACCTGCTAAAAGAGTTGCATGGTTTGTACTATTCGTATATTTAATTTGTGTGCCTTTGCCAGTTGGTGCCGTACTTACAGCTTGTAATGTTGCGGACACAAGACGTTGCGCATTGCCTGCATTTAAAGGTAGGTTCGCTAATACGACATTATTATTACCGTAATTCCGAATACCCATCGTTGTTGAACCGCCACCATCTAAGTTAATTGCTCGATCAACACCAAGCGACACTAAATAGTTCGCAAGTTGAACCATATTCATCCCTGCGCTATGTTTCTGTTTTCCATCAACCGTAATAAAGTGTACTGTTTTTCCATTATTACTTGTCGCCACAATAGTACGTGCTGTAACCTCTGTTGCACGCTTACTAGATGTGCTCATCATAATGTAAGGTTTATTATCTTTTACTAAATACGGACCACTTGCCATGATAAATTTTGCATCCTGCCATTGCTTATCAATAGCGAAGTTAACACTCAACTCATCTCCAACTGCAATTTGGTTTAGCTTACTGTGCCAATCCCCACCTTGTAATGATACGACAAAGCCAGTTGAAGGGATGGATATTTTTTCTTTTGATCCATAAGGTGTAATTTGTGTAACTTTACCTGTCAATGTTTGACCAAATTTATTTTCAGTAATCGGAGCTCCTGTATCTACTACGATTTCAAAACCATATTCATTTGTATTTGTTGTTTTACTATAAAATTGTGGTGTGTAAACAATCCCTTCATATATATTACGTGCACGATTCATCCCTGTCATTTTATAGTCTTTACCTTTGTGAGAAAGGGTTACATTAAAATCAAAATAGTCAATGACACCACTGCCATCTGGAGATACACCAAAAGCTGTAGGGACATTCATATATTCATCGGAGCCGTTTGAAACAGCACCACCGTTTAAAATAACATTATCTTTACTTAGTAAAAATAATGGGAAACCTGCTGACATATCGAAGAAACTTGCATTAATAGCACCAACTACACGATTCCCCTCGCGTGAATTACGATTAGCATTTGCTACTGTCGATTCTCTGCCATTGACATTCGCGGGCATACCTAATTGTACTTCCGTCGTTTCGTCTACATTAATAGCAAGATGATTAATAGAATTTGTTTTGGTACTGCTGTATGTATATTGTTTATACTGCACACCATGTGATAATTTATATTCCTTTTTGACCGTTTGGGCAGCATAGGCATTTAACGGACTAACAACCATTGACAATAATACAACTAGAACTAGTAAATTTTTCGCTATTTTTTTCATTTTTTTGCGCTCCTGAGTAAAATGGAGCCTTCAACTCTCCCTTCACATGTTTTACTTCTACAACACTATCAAAAATATGACAAAATATCCATGGAACATTTATGCTATTTTCCAGTTTTATATGAATTGTCATGAAAACTATTTATATAGTCTCATTTTATGATTTTTCTAACATTTGACCCTTATCGTTACTCTATAACTTTGGTAAAATGATGTAGAAGTCTAGGAGGGTAAAATATGAAAAAACTATCAATCATTGCTTTGCTTATGACAGTAATCGGCATGCTTCTTTGGCAACCCCAACTGGCATTTGCTGACGAACTGACAGGGCATTCACATGAACAGGGTCTTCGTTATTTAATTTCTAAAAATGCATTAGTAAAAGATGCAAAAGGAAGTTATCGTCCAGATGCCAATGTGACACGCGGAGAGTTTGCTTCTTATTTAACTAAAGCCATGAATCTTGAAGCGACAAGCGACATAGTCTTTAAAGATGTCCCAGATACATATGTACATGCAAAGGATATTAAGCTTGCTGCTTCAGCTGGCATTATTACAGGTTACGGAGATGGTTCATTTAAGCCTAATGCCGCTGTTTCAAGACAGCATATGGCGGTTATGCTTGAGAGAGCTATCGATTATTTAAACATTCCTAAAGGTACTTCTACTATTACCTTTAAGGATAATGCAGCTATAATAAAAGACTACCGTCAAGCAGTAGCTATAGGTGCACAACTAGAAATCATTAAAGGCGCTAATGGTTACTTTATGCCTGAAAAAAATGCAACAATTGGACAAGCATCTTCGTTTATTGTCCGTCTAATGCAACTTGCTGGTGATCCAAACGATGGCAATTCAAACAGTGGTAATACTAACGGTGGCAATTCAAACAGTGGTAATACTAACGGTGGCAACACTAGCGGCGGTAATACTAACGGCGGCAATACTAACGGCGGCAATACTAACGGTGGTAATTCAAACGGTGGCGATACAAATACCGGATCTTCTAAATATGCTATTAAGGAAATTTCAAACGGCACATTAGTTGGTAATCAAGGTTTCTCTACCTTCGAAGCTGCTGAAAAAGCTGTGACAAAAAACACTCAGGTTGTTGTCCAAAGTGATAAAATTGTGAAAATGTCTTCAGGCTATGTTGTTACAAATAATTACGTAGCACTAAAATCTGAAACAATTAATGACTCGCTTGCTGTTGCGGGTAATACAGAAATGGAATACCTAAGCAGTGATGCAACACAAGTAAAAGTTCGATTAGCTGGTCAAGTCGGCTACTTAAAACACGCTGATGTTACATTAATCCCATTTTCAATGAGCAAAGGTCGTTCTTACTATGAAAATGTGAATGGTGAAATTAAGCACACACTTTACGATTACAACACAAATAAATATTCTTCTAGCTATGTTTTCGGAAAAGCGCCATCCTTTATGAAGCAAAACGAAAAATACTATAGCTGGAACGGTATTTATTTCTCAAACGGCAACGGCTCCTCTAAAGGTGATGCCTATAACTATTATCAATTTTTACCTGCCCGTGCCCAAACACAATATACGGCACAAGAACTAGATGCTTATATAATGAATAAGCTAGCAGAGGTTGAGAGTACAGGAGTTAGCAGTTATAAAGATGCTACAAAGAAAAGTAAGTTAATAGGTTTAGGGAAAACATTGAAAGATGTGGAAGCAAAATCTCAAATTAACGCAATGCTTATTTTATCACTTGCTCAGCATGAGAGTGCTTATGGTATGAGTAATCAGGCACAAGACTTAAACAACTTATTTGGTTTGTACGTGACTGATACGAACCCACTAAACAAAAAGTTTGATAGTATAGCTGACAATATCAATGAGCTTGTTGAAAAATTCCTACAGCCAAACTACATTACTCCAGGGGGGTCACCTGGTAGAAACTTTGCGAATGGTGCAGTAGTAGGTTCAAAAGCTCTTGGCTTTAACGTGAAATACGCTTCTGATCCATACTGGGGTGCAAAAATTGCAGGACACTATTACCGTGCTGAAAAAGCATTAGGCTTTAAGGATGCCAAAAATCCATACACAATCGGTATAACAACAACAACCGGCTTAAACGTTCGTACAGGCGCGGCTACTAGCTTTAACCCACTATTCACATATGCACGAAGTAGTATGCCTGTGATCATCACAAGCTCTGCGACAAACGGCTGGTATGAGGTCCTTTCTGATAAATTGTATACAGGAACAGCTTTCGTAAGCAAAGACTATGTACAAGTGATCAATACAGTAAAATAAAAAAAGAAGTCGTCCTATAACGTAGGGCGACTTTTTATGTTGTTGAAAAGTTATTATGGCAATGTTAAGGTGTCGCATTAAATATAACATGGTTTTTCGGCAAAACAAATGTCATCCAACTTCTGAATTTTATCTACATCCACCTGCCTTAGGAACACCCTAATGAAAAAGAGATGCCTCAAATAATATTTGAGACATCTCTATTATTGTTAATATGAAAGCTTTTTCTTATCTGTTTTAATAATCGCTGACGCAATTATGACAAAGCCTAGCATTAAAATAAAGATTAAATCAAGTAAGCCTGTATGCATAGACACTGTAAATACGGTAATGACAAATGCATAAGCTACCGAATGGAAGCTACGAATACCGCCTTGCTTCACTTTATTATAAATTAATGAGATTAATACACCATATAAGAAGAAGCCTATCGCTACAAGCAGATAACCGCCGTCTAAGAATAATTGACCAATAAATGTTGGTGTTGTTGTTCTGTTAGGACGTGTAATATATTTACCTTCAGATTCAGCTAGAGAGTTTACAACTTCTGTTACTCTCATACGTGGTGAAACTTGTTCACCTGGTAAAATTGTACTGAAGATACCACCATGGATTTCCCCATTTAGGTAACCTTCCTCCTGCGTATATTCGATAATTTTACTTAATACAATATGGCCTGTTACACTCTCACCATTTATTGAACGAATCCATTTTGGTGTTAAGTTAACTTGCTGCTCTACTGATAACAGCTTTTCCTTTTCTGTTTCAGTCAATTCTACATCTGGTTGTTCACGGCTATTAAATTCTTTCGTTGTATCCTCTGATACAACACGAAGGAAGCCAAACATTGAGAAGGCTACCCCGATCACAAACAGAGCTGTAAGGAACCATGTTAATTTCACTCGTTTTACAACGTAATGGAAAATGATAATACCAGTAAATAACATAATAATTAATGGTGTACGGTAACCCATTAATAGGAATAAGAACATTACTGCAGCATAAATGGAGCCGTAGATTAATGTTTTTTTCCATGTTATATTTTTTTCTAAAATCATTTTATATGATAATAATAGTAAAATGCCATACCATAATAATTGAGCAAAGAAGTTTAATTTTGGATCAAGGTTACGTCGATTAGATTCATCAGAAATTCCTAATCCACCACCTTTAATCATCATTAATACATATGCAACTAAACCAAGTAAAGTTAAAAATACGATAAAATGAACAACATATTTCCCTAAGAAGGATAAACCAAATGATGGGATTGTCCATTGTAACTTATCAATAATATACACACCAATGTAATAGCATATTACTGCTAAAAATACTGCTGGCCAAATTGATACTCGTAAATTAAATAATTCAAATCGATGAAAATCAAATAGACTTGTAAAGAAATAGAGCATTAATATAAAAGGTAAAAAGAAATACGGCGAAAACGTATCAATTTTGTTGACCTTTGCAAAAGTTTGTTTCAGTTTATTCATAAATGTCATACATCTCAGAAGATGTGATTGCCCTCCTCTATCGCGAATCAAAATTGTTTATTCTTTTATTTACTAAGCAAAACAAGAGTTATTATATCATAAATACAGGTAGACTTATAGAAAGGAATGAATTGATTTTATATAAAATTATGCAATATTTTTCTTTTTTCCCTAAATTACGTGATCATCACCAAAACGTGTGGTTGATTTCCGTTCCAACTGGGCGCTTTCCTGGGGGCGTCCGATGAGCCGCTTTTGGTGTTGCTGTCGCTACGCTTTCGCACAGTCAAAACATTTGCTGCCGCTACGTTAACACTGCGCTTTCGCACAGAAAACATCCGCTGCGCTGCAGGGTCTCATCTGTGACGCTGATCCCCGAAGAGTCGCCCAGTCTCCACTCTAATCAACTATTTACATAGTAGACGTTTTAACAAAAGTCATCCACAACTTTTGGTGATGAACGAAATTACGAGTTTATACCCAAAATTAACTGCATAAATTTCCTCAACTGTTGTCCCTCTTCGCTCTGACAACACAATTTTAGCCTCAAATCGCCATACGATAATAACCAACTTTTAATGTTTTATCCATTATTTAGTTGTATGATAACTAAGTAATGCAAATTTCATGGCTTAAGCACAATTCAAAATCAGGACGCAATCGCGTAATTGAAGAAAAATACAAAAATAAGGATGTGGATTTAATGAAGAAATTATTCATTTCACTACTCTTAGCATGCTCTTTTATGCTCGTAGTTTTTTTAGCACCAACACAAGCTAAAGCTGCACAGAAAATCGGTGTCGTTTTCTCTGAAAGTAGTGAAAAATATGCCAATACTACACACCCTGGTGGAACATTTAATGGCAAACGTATTTCTGAAAAGGTTGACTATAGCTCCACATATAATAAGGAACTAAAAGCTTTTCTTCTCTATCAGCAACAAGGCTTCCAAGTAGAGAAAATTTATGAGAAAGACTTAAATAATTTAGAAAGTTTAAGTCAATATGATGCAATCGTTTTTGCCTATACAGTCATGATGAATCATCAGCAACGCGAAAATGTCAAAATGTACGTTCGAAATGGTGGTGGTGCAATTTTTGCCTTCCAAACAGCCCGTAATGAATCTACAAAATTCCCTAAACTCGGTCAAATGGATCTCTCTCCATTGATCTACGATGTCGATTCTTGGGTAATGGAGTGGGATAATTTAACTGAAGTCTTTAATTCCCGTTTTATTGACGATATTGTGTTAGGAAATTCTACAATAAGCAATAGAAATACTGTTCATCCAATTATTCAAAATACAACAAAAGAGCTTGGCAAAAGCAAGCTTAATCTAACAAAAACAGATCGTGATTGGGTAGAAATCATGAAGCCTTGGCAAGGTGGATCTGCAACACCTATTTTATATTTCTCAGATTACAATTACACAGACAAACCTAAAACAATGAAAAAAAATGAATTTGGCGCAGCCCATGCGATTGAATACGGAAAAGGCAGAGTTGTTCAAATTGGATTCAAAATCTATGATTATATAAATATTAATGATAAAGCGGATTGGCAGGATAACGAAAATGGTGTTGCTTATATAACAACTAATGGTGACAAGGATGCACAAGTATTTATGAAGCATGCTTTAAATTGGGTAGCCGAAAAACATAATGGCTATGTGCCCCGCCGTTATAACCTTTCGCTTTACTCTGACGGGGTGCAAAGTTATGTAGCACCGTCTGGTAAATTTGTTTTCTACTCCACTGTAACGGTTAAAAACAATGGTAATGTGCCTGCACGCGGTACATTGAAAGTAGAAATTTTAGACGCAAACGATAAAGTTGTTGGTATTGGACATGAACGTTACATTCCAGGACTTGCTGCTGATTCCACAACAGTCAACGCTGATCAAAAAGATATTAGTACCCATGTGGAAAAATATCAGATTACTATGCCTGGTAATTTAGCTGCCGGAACATATACGATACGTACATCCTTTATAGAGGGGCGCGATGATCGCAAAAATGCTGATGAAAAATTTGCAACGATTGCAGAAATTAAAACGCTCACGCGCGCAAAAGGTTCCAACAAAGCGACAATTGCTTCCGCTCCATTTTTCCCAGATGTATCTTCGTCGAATGGTGCCTATTATGATATTAAAAACTTATATGCATTAGGCATTGTGAAAGGAACTAATGGGAAATTTAATCCACAGGGGACATTAACTCGCCTACAAGCAACAGAAATGATTTTGCGAGCATTAGGGATTCCAGCATCAAGCTCAGCTACAGTGATATCAAAGCAGGTGATTATGGCTATGCTGTTTTAGCAACAGGCTTACGCTACGGTATTATTGCAGTAGAAAATGGCAGAATCAATGCCCACCAGCCAATGACCCGCGCTGCCATGGCACGAGCACTTGTCAACGGCTTCAAGCTACAAGGTTACACAAATAATACTTTCTTAGATGTGCCGACATCTCATGCTTATTATAAAGATGTCCAAGCCTTATATTCACTTGGCATCACTACAGGCTATGCCGACAATACATTAAAACCAAATGGTACAGTAACACGTCAAAACTTTGCTCAATTCGTAAATAGAACACTTTATGAAAATTCAAAATAGCTACTAAGGGATAGGTATCGCCGGTTGAAGTTCGTTGCGCCGCTAAACTCATGTTTTCCGCTGCTAAAAGTGCTCGCTTCGTCGCTAAACCCGGGTTTTGCACCGCTAAAAGTGTTCATTTCGCCGCAAAACTCGTGCTTTGCGCCGCTAAAATACCAACCCCCCTTAAACGAAAAGAGCTACAGCGTTTACTTTTGATCGCTGTAGCTCTTTGTTTATTGTTTTGAGTAATATTCTAAAATTCCTTTGTAGATAGATTCAGCAAA
This sequence comes from Lysinibacillus sp. NPDC096382, assembly GCF_044762845.1. Lineage (NCBI taxonomy): Bacteria > Bacillati > Bacillota > Bacilli > Caryophanales > Bacillaceae > Lysinibacillus > Lysinibacillus sp. NPDC096382. Next base: position 122,145 of record NZ_JBIWFC010000012.1, on the reverse strand, counting down.
TAACTCAAGACATTTATCATCCGTCAACTTAGCACGGTCTTCACTATTTGATAGGAAGCCTAGCTCGACTAAGATAGCTGGAATATTCGTATTTGCAACTACAATGTACTTATATTCTTTGACCTTACGATTTTTCATATTTAAGTTATTAACAATTTGGTTGTTTACAAATGTCGCAAGTTCAATATCTTCTTGATACATATCACCTGGTGTTTTAGCGTAATATGTCTCAGTACCTTGTGCAGAAGTACTTGCTGCAGAGTTAACATGGATACTAACGAAGATTTCGCCGTAGTTAGCATGTGAAAAATCAACATGTTTTTGTGGTGGAGAGAACGTATCTCCAGTACGAGGCATCAATACTTTTGCACCTGCCGCCTCTAGTTTATCCTTTACTAGGGTACCAACCTTTAATGTTATATCTTTTTCGTAAATTTTATCGTAAAGGGTTCCTACGTCGCTACCACCATGACCTGGGTCAATAATGATAATTCGATCTTTTAACGGATTACCACTTTGATTTAATAGCTTTAAATAAGATTTATGGACATACCCTTTTTGACCTTGATAAGTCACTTGTGCCCAATAACCGTTAATACTGTTCACTTGAACATATTCGCCTTTTTTTAGCTTACTTACTACCGCAGAAGTAGAGTTAGCTTCTTTACGAATATTTAAATTGTCAACTGTCACTCTACCTAATAGATCCCCAGAAATTGTTGGTGGAGTTGGATCTGGAGTAGAAGGCTTTTCCACTTCAACGTCCGCTGTACTATTAGCCAAGATATAACCTGGTACACCGTTCACTACAGTTAGATGGTAACCACTTACCGTCTTATAAACAGGTAAATTCACTTTACTATTCACAGGTGAAATAACCTTTGATGAAGAGGTTGGTTTTGCGTAAAGATTAATATTTTGTGTTGTCGCTATTTGCTTTTGGACATTCCCTAATGCGTTACCATCTGCATCTAAAAACTGCGCATACGTTTTATAAATATAAGCAAAGGTATCTTTATAGGAAACTTTTAACCAATCTCCTTCAACTGCATAGACTGATAGTTGACCACCTTTGTTTACTGTACCTACTATATTAGTAGTAGATGAAGAATCCTTGGATTTACGAATATTTAATCCGTCAGTTGTTGCAGAAACTAAGCCAATGACCTGTGATGAATCAGGTACAGCTACAACTTTAGTAGGGATATCTAAGCGATATTTTTCTTCTTCCGCACGCGCTACAAATAACGCGAACTGTTTACGTGTCACTTGTTCATTTGGATTATAATTTCGATTACTTCCCTTGGTAATACCATTATAGTAAATCGTATTCACATATGAAACATACGGATGATTAATGCCTACGTCTACAAAAGGAGAATCGATATTTTCATGCTCACTTATATCGAGCTTAAACGCGTTTGTTAACACATAACTCATTTCATCACGAGTTAAAGGTTTGTTTGGCAAAAATTGTCCCTTTGTATTTGTTTTAAAGAGACCAGACTGTATAGCGCGTTCTACATAGCCTGAAAGCTCCGTGCCGGCCGTTACATCCGTGAAGCTTGATTTATTAACAACTAGTGGCTTTTTGCCTGATGCCACAACAACCATCTTGGCAACTTGTCCACGCGTTACGGTGTTGTTAGGTTTATAATACGTTTTGCCCTTTTCTGTATACCCTTTAATAACACCTAAATTTACTAAATAATTGATTTCTTCATATGCGTCATCCTTGTTCGTAACATCTACAAAACCGCCACTTGCTTGTGCACTATTTATTGTAAACATTGAAGCAGAAACGAAAAGGACGCATAATATAAGACTAATTTTCTTGAGATACAATGTCTTATTTCCTCCCTTCTTGTTCTACCACTAATATTAACAAAATTTCCTAGGTAAAACTATTACACATATGTAATTATTATACCAAAATTTAAAATAATAGAATTCAATTCAACAATAATCATACTATTTAAAGCGCAAAGTGTTAAATCAAACAAAAAGAGCTACATCGCCTACTATTGAATGATGTAGCTCTTCATTATTATTGTTTTGAGTAATATTCTAAAATTCCTTTGTAGATAGATTCAGCGAATAACTCAACATATTGATCATCCGTCATTTTAGCGCGGTCTTCGCTATTTGTTAGAAAGCCTAGCTCAACTAAGATAGCTGGAATAATCGTGTTGCGAATAACATAATATTGTTCTTTTTTAACACCACGATTTTTCATATTTAAGTTATTAACAATTTGATTATTTACAAAAGTCGCTAAATCAATATCTTCATTAAACATATCACCTGTTGACACTGCATAATATGTTTCGGTACCTAGTGCAGCAGTATTTGCTGCTGAGTTTACATGGATACTTACGAAGATTTCACCGTAATTAGCATTTGTAAAGTCAACGCGGTCTTGTAATGACGGATACGTATCCCCTGTACGAGTGATAGATACCTTCGCACCTGCAGCCTCTAGCTTTTGCTTCACAAGTGTGCTGACCTTTAATGTAATAGCTTTTTCGGAATTAGACCCTACAACAGTTCCAGGATCCTTGCCGCCGTGACCTGGATCAAGAATGATAATTCGACCTTTCAACGGATTACCACTTTGATTTAGTAGCTTTATATAAGATTTATGGACATACCCTTTTTGACCTTGATAAGTCACTTGTGCCCAATAACCGTTAATACTGTTCACTTGAACATATTCGCCTTTTTTCAGCTTACTTACTACCGCAGAAGTAGAGTTAGCTTCTTGACGGATATTTAAATTATCAACTGTCACTCGACCTAATAGATCCCCAGAAACTGTTGGTGGAGTTGGATCTGGTTTTGGATCTGGTTTTGGATCTGGTTTTGGTTTTGGATCTGGTTTTGGTTTTGGATCTGGTTTTGGAGTCGGAGTTGGATCTGGGGTAGAAGGTTTTTCTACTTCAACGTCCGTTGTACTATTAGCCACGATATAGCCTGATACACCATTCACTACAGTTAGATGGTAACCACTTACTGTCTTATATACAGGTAAATTCACTTTACTATTCACAGTTGAAATAACCTTTGATGAAGAGGTTGGTTTTACGTAAAGATTTATATTTTGTGTTGTCGCAACTTGCTTTTGGACATTTCCTAATGCGTTACCATCTGCATCTAAAAACTGTGCATACGTTTTATAAATATAAGCAAAGGTATCTTTATAGGAAACTTTTAACCAATCTCCCTCAACTGCATATACTGATAGTTTTCCACCTTTATTGACAGTTCCTACAATATTAGCAGTAGATGAAGAATCTTTTGATTTACGAATATTTAATCCGTCAGTTGTTGAAGAAACTAAGCCAATAACCTGTGATGAATCAGGTGTAGCTACACCTTTAACAGGGATATCTAAACGGTATTTTTCTTCTTTCGCACGCGCTACAAATAACGCAAACTGTTTACGTGTCACTTGTTCATTTGGATTATACTTTTGATTACTTCCCTTGGTAATACCATTATAGTAAATCGTATTCACATATGAAACGTACGGATGATTAATACCTACGTCTACAAAAGGAGAATCGGTTTTTTCATATTCGCTTGTATCGAGCTTAAACGCTTTTGTTAATACATAACTCATTTCATCACGAGTTAAAGGTTTGTTTGGTAAGAATTGTCCCTTGATATTTGTTTTAAAGAAGCCTAGCTGTACAGCACGTTCCACATAGCCTGAAAGCTCTGTGCCGACTGCTACATCTGAGAAGTTTGATTTATTCACAACTAGAGGCTTGTTACCTGAAGCAACAACAACCATCTTGGCAACTTGTCCACGCGTTACGGTGTTGTTAGGTTTATAATACGTTTTGCCCTTTTCTGTATACCCTTTAATAACACCTAAATTTACTAAATAATTGATTTCTTCATATGCGTCATCCTTGTTCGTAACATCTACAAAACCGCCACTTGCTTGCGCACTATTTATTGTAAACATTGAAGTAGAAACGAAAAGGACGCATAATATAAGACAAATTTTCTTGAGATACAATGTCTTATTTCCTCCCTTCTTGTTCTACCATTAATATTAACAAAATCCCACAGGTAAAACTATCATATAGATGAAAGTGTTACAACTTAAATTCTAAATAATAGAATTTAAGTCTACCAATGCTCATAGTATTTAAAGCACCAAACAAAAAAAGCTACATCGTTCATATTGAACAATGTAGCCCGTTTTATTATTTTTTCGCGTAGTATTGTGAAATCCCTTTGTAGATAGAATCAGCAAATAACTCAGCATATTTATCATTCGTCATTTTACCGCGGTCTTCGCTATTTGTTAGGAAGCCTAGCTCAACTAAGATAGCTGGAATAATCGTGTTGCGAATAACATAGTATTGCTGTTCTTTGACACCACGATTTTTCATATTTAAGTTATTAACGATTTGATTATTTACAAATGTCGCAAGATCAATGTCTTCTTGATACATATCACCTGTTGAAATTGCATAATATGTTTCAGTACCTAGTGCAGCAGTATTTGCTGCTGAGTTAACATGGATACTTACGAAGATTTCACCGTAATTAGCATTTGTAAAGTCAACGCGGTCTTGTAATGAAGGATACGTATCCCCTGTACGAGTCATATATACCTTCGCACCCGCAGCCTCTAGCTTTTGCTTCACAAGTGTGCCGACTTTTAATGTGATAGCTTTTTCGGAATAAGAACCTACAACAGCTCCAGGGTCCTTACCACCATGACCGGGATCAAGAATGATAATTCGATTTTTCAATGGATTACCACTTTGATTTAGTAGCTTTAAGTATGATTTATGGACATACCCTTTTTGACCTTGATAAGTAACTTGTGCCCAATAACCGTTAATACTGTTTACTTGAATATATTCGCCCTTTTTCAGCTTACCTAATACCGTAGAAGTAGAGTTAGCTTCTTTGCGAATATTTAAACTGTCAACCGTCGCTCGACCTAATACATCACCAGAAACTGTAGGTGGAGTTGGATCTGGAGTAGAAGGTTGTTCTACTTCAACATCCTCTGTACTATTAGCCACGACATAACCTGGTATACCGTTTACTACAGTTAGATGGTAGCCACTTACTGTCTTATAAACTGGTAATTTCGTTTTGCTATTAACTGTTGTTATAACTTTTGAAGAAGAAGTTGGTTTTACGTAAACATTTAAATTTTGTGTTGCAGTAACTTGCTTTTGGACATTCCCTAATGCGTTACCGTCAGCATCTAAAAACTGTGCATACGTTTTATGAATATAAGCAAATGCACCTTTATAAGTAACCTTTAACCAGTCCCCTTCAACTGCATAGACTGATAGTTTACCACCTTTGTTTACTGTACCTACTATATTAGCAGTAGATGAAGAATCTTTTGATTTACGAATATTTAATCCGTCAGTTGTTATAGAAACTAAGCCAATGACCTGTTTTGTATCAGGTACACCTACACCTTTAACTGGTAGCTCTAAACGATACTTTTCACTTTTTGCACGCGCTATAAATAATGCAAACTGCGCACGTGTCACTTTGTTATTTGGATAATAATTTTGACCCGTTCCCTTTGTAATACCGTTATAGTATATCGTATTCACAAATGTAACATATGGATGAGTAATACCTACATCTACAAAAGGAGAATCGATATTTTGATATTCACTTGTATCAAGTTTAAAGGCTTTTGTTAATACATAACTCATTTCATCACGAGTTAAAGGCTTATCCGGTAAGAATTGCCCCTGAGTATTTGTTTTAAATAGTCCAAGCTGTATAGCGCGTTCTACATAGCCCGAAAGCTCTGTGCCTACTGTTACATCAGAGAAGCTTGATTTATTGACAACTAGTGGTTTGTTACCTGAAGCAATTACAGCCATCTTGGCAACTTGTCCACGCGTTACGTTATTATAAGGTTTATAATACGTTTTACCGTTTTCCGTATATCCTTTAATAACACCTAAACTAACTAAATAATTGATCTCTTCATAAGCTTCTTGATCTTTAGGAACATCTACAAACCCACCGCTTGCTTGGGCACTATGTATTGTAAACATAGAAGCTGATATGAATAAGACGCATAATATAAGACTGACTTTCTTGAGGTTCAATGTCTTATTTCCTCCCTTCCTGTTCTCGTGTTCATTTTAGCAAAATTGCACCGACAAAACTATCATACGAACATAACTATTCAACTGTTTTCTAGGCATCACTCCTATTTTTGTGAATTTCATAAAAAGAAGAGAGTCTGCAAGTGCAAACTCTCCTCAATTTATACATTATATAAAAGAACTTCCTTGCAATGTATTACTTTAAACGTAGCCCTTGTCTAAGTAATACGGAATTTGATTATTATTGTTATTTTTGTGCGCGTTCAATAAATGTTTGAAGTTGAGAAATTTTTAATATCTCATCGTAACCGAAGTTACCATTTCCGTTACCTTCTGTAATACCATTTGAAGCAAGAATTGAAATAAATTCATTTGCCCAATGATTTGCAGGAGCATCAGCAAATGTTACAACATTGCCTTGTTGCTTTAATCCGAAGGCCTGTACTAATACTTTCGAGATTTGAGCACGTGTTATCGGTGAAGATGGATTAAATTTACCACTACCATCACCAGCAAAGATACCTAACTTCGATACAGCAGCAATTGCACCAGCATGTTCATTTGTTGGCTTTACGTCTGTAAAATTCGTATTTTTATCGGATGTATCCAAGTTAAGTGCTTTAGCAATTTGCACTGCCACTTCAGCACGAGAAGCATAAACTGTAAAGTCAATCGCAGCTTCCTTTACTTCTTCTTTAACAGCTTCTGCTTGTTCACTATCAAATGTTGCTACACGTTTAGCACCAATGTAACGAGAACCCCAATAATAAGGATCATCTACATTTGAGTAACTAACACCTTTACCTGTTTGTGAATGGATCATTTTCCCGTCACCAATGTAAATAGCTACATGCGAAACACCTTTACCACTAGTATTGAAGAATAGTAAATCTCCAACTTGAAGATCCTTCTTTGCTACCACAGTACCTTGTTGATATTGCGAGCCTGAAGTACGGTTTAATTCAATACCTAAATCTGCAAAGACTTTAGTTGTATATCCTGAGCAATCGAGCCCTTTAGTAGTTGTACCTCCATAAAGATATGGAACACCTAAATATTTTGACGCTGTATCAGTTACATCAGTTGTTGTGGCTGCTTCAGCTTTATCTATTTGAGTTGTTGTAAATAACATGAAAGATGCAAAAATCGGTAATAACCATTTCTTTTTCATATATTCGGTATACCCCTCTCAGAACTTTTTTTGCCTATAAATAGACTATCATAAAAGATGCTATTTTAACTTTTCAATTGTGTAACGGTTTTTAAAGCACAAAAAAACACTGATATACCAACGTTTCGTGGTTTATCAGCGCTAAAATATGGGTTTTAAATAATGGATAATCGGGATTTTTGTAACATTCCTGTAATATTCGCTACGCTTTGTCACAATAGATTACAGATTTTAGTGAATTTTCAATTTTTAGGGATCATCACCAAAACGTGTGGTTGATTTCCGTTCCGACTGGGCGCTTTGTTGCTGCCGCTTCGCTTTCGCACAGATAAAACATTACCGCTGACGCTTCGCTTTCGCGCAGAGCAGAGCTTCCTGGGGGCGTCCGATGAGCCGCTTTTGGTGTTGCTGTCGCTACGCTTTCGCACAGAAAACATCCGCTGCGCTGCAGGGTCTCGGGCCAACACGATGTTGGTCACGAAGGCGTTATCACAGGATGTGATGCTTTTAGCCTTCGTTCCTCTATCGCTGATCCCCGAGGAGTCGCCCAGTCTCCACTCCAATCAACAATTTACATAGTAGACGTTTTAACAAAAGTCATCCACAACTTTTGGTGATGAACCATTTTTAGTTGTTAAATATGCGCATTTCCGATTCAATTTTCCGTTTTATGATGTAGGGCTCGCGTGGTATTTAATTACCTTTCGCGGGTCATTCTTTTGCTTTGCGAGGGGATTTGCCTCTGCTTTGCGACGATTCGCCTTTGCTCCGCAAGTATTGGCATATGTTGAAATTGGCCGCTAAAAGTGTGAGTTGCGCCGCTAAAACCCGAAATTCCGCCGCTAACCAAGTAAGGAACGCCACTAAAACTTGAAATTCCGCCGCTAATTGGCCTATGCCCCGCGAGTATTTGCCTATGCTCCACAGGGATTCGCCTTTACTCCGCAAGTATCTGCCATTCTTTGCTCCGAGGGTATTCTCATGCTTCACGCGGGTCCCTTCTTCGCTTCGCACATTCTATTGACTAGAAAATAACTGCACCCAATAGTAATATCCATTGCTATCAACTGCAATTGCTACCCCGGTATTTGTGTAATTTTCTCGTAAAATATTTTCACGATGTGCTGGTGAAGCCATCCATGCTTTGACGGCAGCTTCGGGTGTTGGAATTTTTCTTCCTATATTCTCTCCTAAGCTCGTATATGGATAATCGAATAATGTTGCCAAATCCCAGGGCATACCGTAGTAAGGGGATTCGTGCTCAAAATAATGTCGATTCACCATATCCTGTGCCTTAATAACGGCAATTTGTGTTAAAGCTGCATCATAGTTAAGGGGGGGGAGCTTTCTTTTTTGTCGTTCGACGTTGACTAAACGTATTACATCATTAGACATGGTTGGTGAAAAACATTTTGTCGGAATATAAGACTTGGATAAATAATCGTAGGCTACCTCGAGATTTGTTACCTTCGTTGAAAAGTCGAGACTTCTTTCAACCAAAGAAGCAAATTGCGCACGTGTTACCAATCGATTTGGTGCAAATTGCTGTGCGTTAATCCCTTTAATAACACCAACATCTGCAAGTGATTCAATATAGTCTTTTGCCCAATGTCCCTCCTTAACATCGCTAAACTTACTATGATTTTGAGAATCGACTTCAATTTGATACGCGAGTGTTAACATTTTGGCAATTTGTGCACGTTGTAAAGGTGCATCAGGGTTGAAGCAATCACCATTTTGTAATATCTTTAATTCCACTAAGGCACAAATTTCTTTATAGTACGGATGATTATCCGATAAGTCCGTAAAATTAGGAGTGTAATTGGTATCCAGTTTTAGCTTCATGGAACGAGCAATTGCAGCGGCAGCCTCTGCCCTAGTAATCGGTTGTTCTGGTCTAAAGAAGCCATCCTGATAATTTGTCATATAATGCTTTTCTAGCATATGTTCTATTGAGCTTTTTGCCCAATGTGATTGTGAAACATCTTTTGCAATATTAGCTGCCAATACTTCTTCAGATGTGTTTGTCAGAGGCACAGCATATGATGTAGTCAGCAAAATTAGAGACATACCAACAACACTAGATACTTTTTTAAACATAGCTATCTCCTCCTTCGTTTAATTATGTATAGTACTCTAATGGCACAAATTCCCCACCACATGTTTTCCTAACGACCAAATTAGGGATCGTATCCAATTCAGTATACTTATGTTTGATTTCCCTCATGGGGAATAAAAGCACTGTCACCATTCTAATGCAGTTTACACCCAACTTTGGTTGATGCGACACCTATATTCCATTATTACCTAATTTTACCTTCAGTGTTTCAAAAAAACCACTCTAAGATTGAAAATAACTTAAGAGTGAGTTTTCCCATTTATTCAACGCTAATATATAGAAATCGTCTTCAGTTTTTTGCAAAGTGCGGTATAGGAATAAAGCCATTTGACCGCGTCGAACATCTGTATAAGGTGAAAATGTAGTCGCACTAGTTCCTTGTGTAATCCCATAATTTAATAACGTTTGAATATACCTATTAGTTTCATTTTCTTTTGTAAAATCTGAAAAAGGTGCAGATAATGTTGTTGCCTGCTGTAAATTAAAGCCGATTGTCAATATCTTTGCCATTTGACTTCGATTAATAAAATGATCTGGATTATAATTTGTACCTTTTTGAATAATACCCTTTTCAGCAAGCGCGGCAATATGCCCGTAATATTTATGAGAGGTCGGTACATCACTGAAGCCAGGATTTACTACATTTTTTGTCTCCAATTTTAGAGCTTCAGCCAAAAAGTATGCCGCTTCCCCTCGTGTTAAATTTTGATAAGGACTAAACGTAGTCGATGTTGTCCCAAATACAATTCCCTGGCTATATAATTCACTAACTGCCTTGTAAAGTTCAACTTCACTTCCGCTATTTTTTATATCTGTAAATGGCATTGCAGCTGCTTCCGCAGGCATGGCTGCAACACAGGGAACAACTAGTGCCGCGGTTGCAATAGCCCATGTTTTATGTACCTTCTTAGTCGACGAATGAACGCTTCCTTTCCTTATTATAAAGAAAGAAAAGAGGGACCTGCCCTCTCTCCTTAAATTAGACCTAATGTTTTTAAGTGATCTTGTAAAATACGATAATTATATACTAAATCCTGCTGCTCAAGAGTAAGTGCGTCGTATAATTTTTGTGCAGCCAGTACTTTCTTTTCAAACGTTTTAGCGTCTGGGTCCAGCTCACCAATCGCATTCACCACTTTTAACACTGCTGTTACATCTTTTTCTGCTTTCTTTAAAGCATCGTAGTTAAGAACTTGTCCTTTTACTTTAGAGTCTAATGCTTTATATGCAGCAGAAGCATTCGCTACATCTTGAATATATGTGCTAGAAGCCGGATTAAGACCAGCTATAATCCCAACAATTTTCTTTACTTCACTCATATTTTTCTCAGCTTCAAGCAAAATATTGTAATTAGATACTCTTTGCTTATCTACAGTACTTAAGCTATCGTAATCTTTTCGTACAGATTCTATCATACCAAAATACAATTTGTCGCTTGGCTTTAAGGCTGCAATACTTTGATAAACTTTAATAACGTTATCTAATGAAAGAAGTAGCTGCTCGTTATAAACATATCTACGTTGAGTGGCAGTAAGATTATCATATGCTTTTAACACCTTTTGATATTGGCTGTCCATATTTTTCGATGTCATCAGTTTATCAATCTCATTGACAACACTAATGACAGGCTTAATAATTTTTTCTTGCTCTTGCAATGTTTTATAGTTTTCAACCGCATATTGTTGATCTTTTGGTAATGCATTATATGCTGCACGTATCTCTTCAATACGTTTAATATATTGATTTGCCGGGACAGTCGGAAGCTCATCAATCATACGCTGTACATTTCCTGCACCTAAGATGCTTGCTTCAGCAGCTTGTAATAAATTGTAGTTTGTCACATATTGCTGCATATCCTTACTTAGAGCATCGTATAGTGCTCGAGCTTGTACTGTATCTGCATTGAACGTTTTACTAGAAGGCTTTAACTTGCCTATTAATTCAATCACTTTAGCAGTTGGCTCATAGCTTTGTAAAATAGCAATATTTTTGACATATAGCTTTTGGTCTTTTGTCAGCTTATCGTACGCTTTTCGCGCTGAGTTTACTTGACTGACAAATTTACTTGTGCCCGGCTCTATACCATCGATTTGCACCATAGTATTTAAAATTGTTTTTACTTCTTTTTCACGATCTGTTAACACCTTCACATTAGAAACAAGCTTTTTCTGTCCTGAATTTAGTTTATCGTAAGCAACGCGAGCATTCATAAGCTTCGTTAAATAATCTGGATCATTAGGCACTGCCTCATCTATTAATGCAATAACCGTATGTGCAGATTTCAGCTCAGTCTCAGCTGTGACAAGCTTTTCATAGTTTGTGACAACTTTTTGCTTTTCTGGTGGTAATGCATCGTAATTTTTGCGCGCAGAATCTAAATCATTTAAAAATGTTTTACTTGTCGGTTTCAATGTTTCAATCAAGCCTATTAATGTAGCAACATCCTCAACTGCTGTTAGCTGATTGTAGTTTGTTACGCGTTTTTGTGAGGCAGAGTCTAATGCATTATATGCCTTACGTGCTGCCAAAACCTTTTTTGTATAATCCTTATTTGCTGGATTTAAAGCTGCAATTGCATTAATAACCTTCACAACATTGGCATTATTTTTTTCATAAGTTGTTAATGTCTTCGATTGTGTTACTAATTTTTTTGCATTTTTATCCATCGTTTTATATTCTGCAGACATCGCTGCTACTTTCCCTACAAACGTAGTATCTGGCTCATTAGCTAAAGCGATAACACGATTGTCGAAATCTTTAGCTGTTGTAATATAGCCATTCGCGGTTTGAAGAGCAGGATAATTCGTTACAAGTTGTTGCCCGTTAGATGATAGTTTCCCATAATCTGCAGTTAACTGTGTCACTACTTCCGTATATGTTTTTTGCGATGGATTCAAAGCCATGATGCGTGTCACAATATCCATCGCCTCTACTTGATCCTTCAACGATTTATAGTTTTTCACATATTCACGTTTTGCAGGATCTAGCTTTAAGTAAGCAGTATTAGCAGCCTTCGCTTTTGTAGTATAATCCTTTGCAGTTGGGTCTAACTTTTCCACTAGCGCAATTACTTTATCAGCTGTAGATTGGTTGGCTAACACTTCTGTATATTTTTTGTATGGTGTAACCGCTGCACTATTTGGATTATGCGCTATAACAATTTTCTTTTGGTCAGCTGTGAGCTTGTTCAGTTCAGTCGTTATGCCATCTGTAATTTCCTTAATTTTAGTAGCATCAGAATTTGGATTACTTAGGGTTAATACAAGAGTTTCTAATTGTTTAACTGTTTTGTCTACTACAGTTGCATCATCAACCATTTTTAAAAGTTTCGCAATATCTGCCCCGTTACTTTTGAAATAAGCAATGAGTGCAGCCCCTTCAAAATCATATTGGAGGGATTTACCCGTAACATCTTTAACTATAGCTCTAGCCTTATTGTTGGTTGCAGTATTAACAGCACCTTTAAATGTTTGTTGAACATATAAATAAGTTTTATCAGCATCCGTTGCACCTAAAAATGTCTGATATCTATTCCATGCATCATTAACATCCTTAATGAAAGTTTTACTAGTATAAGAGATACCCTTAATACTTGTACCAATGTTCTTAAGATCGCTTAATAAAATTATTTGTTTTTCTATATAGTTGTATTTAGCTGTAATAAATTCGATTTCATCAACGTCAAAATTATCGCTTAAAAATGCTAAATCTCTTTTGGCAGCAGCCATTTCTGTCGTTGTCGATTTTTCAGATAGTTTTCCATATTGTGCAATAGTTTGTGATTTAGCGTTTGCATTTGTTGCTGCTATATTCACATTAGCTACTTGATTTTCCTGAGAGATTGTTTGAGGTTGCCCTTCTTGAGCATTGGCAATCGCCGTCGGAGTTAGTAATAGACTTGTTATTACACCAATCTGTATTTGTTTCTTCAAAATGCCCACCCTTTCTTTTATATAGGTAAATAGATATGTATCATTTATTTCTAATTTGCTACCTTTTGTATCGGTGCATTTTATCCTATTTCAAGCTAATCTATTAAAGAAGCTTATCCTCTTCACTAACAGAATTATTTTTTAGATTGAATAGTCTTTTTATAGGAAGTTATTGTTAGGATACTATATAATTGAATTATGTGCATTGTTCTGGAAGAAATTTTGGCAAAAGATGACTAATTGCGAGTAAAAATGCTATAGACTTTAGACGAACAAATTTACTACCTAAAAGAATATGTGCCGCTGACGACAGTTATCGTGTAAAAACGAAGCTTAGAGGAAACAGCGCTCGTCTGTTGAAAGCGCTACTCTATATATACTTGCACCTTATATTTTCCAGAAAATATTTTGTTGAAAACATTACTCAAATTAGCGAATAAAAGCTTTGTATAATTGTCTAAAATAACGATTAAATTTTCTCTTTTTCGAGGGAAATCCATGAAAAACTCAGCATTTCTACTATATTATTTTCCAGTAATTAGATGTATACTACAACTTTACGATTTAATTTACGAGAAAGGGAGCTATATATGTTTTATCAATATAAATTTTGGCACAGCTTAATGCATCCCACTTATTTTACCCAAGCTGTTGAGCAAGGAGAACTAAGAGGATATAAAAAGCGATCCTTCGCCGTTTTTATACTCTTTTTGCTTCTATTCGCCGTTCGTGAGTTTTGGGGCATGGGTACTGAAAGCTTAACAACCTTATTTGCATCGAATCATCCAACTGAATACTATACAGCCCGTTTATTATCAATGGTTGGGGTTATTGCCTGGGGAGTTATCTATTATAGCTTCCATTATTATGGCGTTACATACTTGTTACATCTATTAACAGACATTCCTTACAAATGGATTCAGAAGGTACAACTTTATGTAATGGTATTTTTACTTATTGAAAAGACAATTTTATTTGCTGTATTTTATGCTGTTGGTTACACTACTAACTTCTCGTTCTTCTCACTTGCACCTATAGCTCAGCAAGTAATTGATAAGGATTATGTACTATTTGCTATCAACCAACTAACCGTAGCAACTGTATTAACAATTATTGTACAATACACGTTCCTTTCAAAATGGGAGGAGTGGTCAGATCGAAAGGCATTATTAGCAAAAATTATTGGTCTTTATGTAGTAATGGCTATTTTTATCGGAATGATTAGTGTGTTACCACTACAAGAATGGATTACAAGGGGGTTAGGATGATGCGCTTTATTAAATCCAGACCTTGGACAAGTTTAAGTATTATTGTGATAGCGTTATTAATTGGTGTAAATGCTTATTTTGTATTTAAGGATGATAGTAAAGTAGCAAGATCCTACTTTATCAATGAATTCCAAAGAGCTACACCTAGTGATCGTGTAGAAACGGTTGAAAAGGATGCGATTGTTGCACCAACACAAACCTATACGATTTCAGCAGATGCGAAAAATCTTGCTGCAATAGATGTAACACGTGGACAGGAAGTACATGCCAATGATTTACTAGCTACCTACAAAACAGAGGAAGTTGACGGTGAATTAGCAAAGCTTGAGGCTGAACGCACTGCTTACGAAACTGAATTAAGTGATTTAGAATCTGCTTTAGCCGATATAGAATCTGAATACGGTGGAGGCAATGACCCAAAAAGCTCTATTAATACCGACCAAATTAGTGAGAAATTAAATGTCTCTGTTAAATTTGAATTAGGTCAGCAAGCTTCTCCATCAACTGCAGTGGCAATACTGAACCGTCATATTGCAGAGACCAATCGTCAAATAGCTTTAATGGATGCACAAATTGGCCAAATTAAAGCGCGCCAAGGTGTTATTTGCCCAGTAGATGGTGTAATCTCAAAAATCACTGAAGAAGCTGGTGCGGTAACATTTGAAATCTATTCATCTGAAAAGTCTATGCTTGCCTACTTATCCGAGGATGAATGGCAAAAGGTTGAAGATGGACAAACCGTTAGTTTTAAACTGCCGCATAACGACGATGATCTATCTGGTATTGTCTTTCAAAAACAAATGATACCAGCAAATAAGGAATCCCTTTGGGCAAATGAACTAGCTAAGTCTGCAAAGCTACCAAAACCTACAAGCTATGAGGTAATACTGCATCAAGATGACATACTAGAAAACATTCCATTTTCAACTGTCGGTAAAGCTTCTATTACCGTAAATCAGGCATCCAACGCGCTTAAGGTGAAATCCGCATGGGTGAAGGCTGGAAAGAATAATAAACATAGCGTTTATACGATTGATGCAAATGGTAAAATACGCCTTGAGGATATCGAGGTTGCCTTTAAAACGGCAGATTCTACGATCTTTACAGGCTATATGGATGCTGGAACACCTATTATCGCAAATGAACAACGCAATATTTTAGCTCGCTCCTTCCGTTCAATACCTCTTAAAAAAATCGAGTGGCGAAATTTTAAAGAGATCGGTTGGAAAGACTACGTAAAATATATTGTCTTTTAGTATATAAAAGCCTCCCCGCATGAAAAATTTGGGGAGGCTTTTGTGCTGTTAGCGTCTTTTTGATGTTTATCAGCGATTTATCTGGTTTTATCAGCGATTCTTTGATGTTTATCAGCGATGTTGTCTTTTCTACCGGTTTCTTAATTAAATGATGAATTCTCCATTTGTTCTTGTGTCACTAGTTCATAGTTCATTGCTGCTATACCACTTACCTCATGGATCATGCCATGTACATATAGTTTCTCACCATTTTCTCCATTCAGACGGACAGAAAAAGCAGAATTACCTTTTCCGACTCTTTTTACAGTGACACCATCTGCTGAAAGCTCGACATCAACTATTTTATGATCATGCATTGCACCTGTGTATTGCTCAATTTTGAAATCTTTCACCTTAAAGCCAATTTCACTTTTTGGAATGAACGCACTGCTTTTTTCAATCGCTGATGTTGAATACAATCCATAGCCATCAGATTCTGCATGGATACCTACACGTACCGAATGTCCTTTATTATCAGAGAAAGTCGCAATATAGTCACCTGCTTGCAATAACGACAGCACATAGTTACCGCCCTTAGGAATCGATTGTTCATCCCAGCCATCAAATTTATATGGCTTATAGCTGAAAACTTTATCACTAACAGCTTGTCCAGCAGCTGTAGTTAGCTGAATATTTTTCGGATCAAAGCCTAAATCTTGCTCAAAAATCAGTGCTGAGCCAGGTGTCACTTCATCTGTTGGTTGGCAGTTAATTTGTAATTTTCCATCTACTTTTGTTACATCAATTTTATATTTTTGCATTTCGACGATTTCATAATTTTCATCATGATCAATATTGTAGCCAACCAGCATGAAATAGCCCGATCCCTCTTGTAACGCCTCTATCTTCATATCGTTATTTGTTCGAAGAATACGGAAGAATTCATGCTCTCCATCTGGCGTTAGATTATCGTTAGAATAAGCATCAATATTAGTTGAATTAAACTCCTGTGCAGTAAATGTTTGGGTCACTCGTTTAGCCTGCATAGCTTCAAGACGATGAATAAATAACGCAAGCTGCGAACGATTGACAGTCTCTTTTAAACCAAAAGTAGTTGGTGTAATCCCCTTCGTTATATTATTCTCAAACAATGGAGCGACTGCGTAATAAGCATCTGAATATTTTACAATATCCTTAAATGGTAATGTCCGACCAATAGTAGATTCTAAATGATATGCCGTTGTTAGCATTCGCGCTAATTGTTCACGTGTAATCGCTTGATTGACACCGAAGGATCCGTCAGCAAACCCTGAGACAATCCCTTCACTTTCTAAGGCTGCTATGGCCCCATAATATTCATCGCTCGGTTTTACATCTGTAAATTGTGGGTCCATTACATTTTTAGTATCCAGCCCTAGAAGACCTGCTAAAATCTTCGAAGCCTGTCCACGCGTCACATCAACGAATGGCTTAAACGTGCCATCAGCATAACCTTTAATAATTCCGCGTTCAGCTAAATCCTTTACCGCTACACCATATTCCTTCGTGTAATCAACATCAGAAAATTTATCTGTTGCCTGTGCAGTTGGTACTACTACAATCGCACTTGTCGCTAATGCAGCAACTATTGCCCCTTGAAATAAAGTATGCTTCTTCATCACCAGCTCAACCCCTTAACATATTTTGTCTATCATACTATTATAATACGTATAAGGGAATCCAAATATTTCATAATCTTCAATTATGAAGAGTTTCTTTTTTCTATCGAATGTTAGGGTGAGGCACTGTGTGAAGTCTCATCTATTGACTACCAAGTTCATCGGTTCGAGATATATTTGACATTTTTGTGATTTTATTTAGCGTTACGACTTTTCTTTCCCTCATTCTCCCTCTTTTTCCGTCGTTATCACTCTTTTATCCATTACCCCTGCTCATCTAACCATCGTCTTAATTTTCCTCATAAGTAAAAAAACAGCGGAGAGTTCGATTTAACTCGAACCTCCACTGTTTAAAAAATATTTTTTAGTTTTTGAAGTCTTGTTTAGCTGTAACTTTTACAGGAGTTGCGCTTTGACCACCAATGTTTACACGAGCATTGAATACGTCTCCAGCTTTACCTGTAGCAGATGCTGTAGCTGTACCGTTATTGCTGAATACTACTTCACCAGAAACTTTAGATAAAGTTAGTGTTGCAGCAGCAGTTGGAACACCGTTAAATACAGCTTGGCCTTTAACTACGCCAGTAGCATCAGCTTCAGCAACAGTTGCCATTACGCCGTATTGGTCAGTAACAACTACGTCAGTTAATTTGAAGAATGCATCTAAGTCGAAGTCAGCAGCTACATTGTAAGAAGAAGTTGTTACGAAGTTAACAGCGTCACCATTAATGTATTGTTGAGCTTTACCATCTTCTACTACAGCTACTTTTTCTACTTTAGGAGCAGCTTTAGAGAGTGTTACTTCTTTCACGATTTCTTCACCAGTAGCATTGATTGTGATTGTTACTTTTGCAGTTGCAGTTTTAGCATCTTTATCGAATTCTACTTTAGCTGCATCATCAGTAGTAATATTACCATCTGCAACGTTTGTAAGAACTGCAGATTTTACTGTGTAGTCAGAACCTGCTTTAAGTGTAACTTCTCCACCATTAGCAGTTACTGCTTTCACTACGATGTCTTTGCCATACTTATCCGGAATTACTAAATCTGCTTTACCAGCTTCTTTTTCAGTTACGTAGATAGGTTTAATATCTTCTACTTTATAAGAAGTGAATGAGCTATCTTTTACAACTGAGAATTGTTTAGAGTAAGTGCTTGCTTCAATTGCAGTATTACCCTCTTTTACAAGTTTGAATGTTACATTAGCAGTTGTTTTAGTAGCGCCTGCTTTGTATGCTACTGTAATTTTGTTGTCAGCAGCACCGATTTTACCTGTTACTTCGAATGGTGCATTTTCATCTGTAGATGCTTCGATTGTGTATTTTGCTGTTGCAAGTTTTGCAAGAAGCTCATCAGTTGAAATAACTTGACCGAATTGATCTTCAACTACGATGTCTTTTGCAGTGATTTCTACTTTTTCACCAGCAATTTCACGGATAGCTGTGCTCACTTTGCTATTTAAGCCAGTGATTACTTTTGGTGCAGTTGTAGATTTAGGAATAACTGTTTGAGTTGCAACTTTACCAGTTGAAGATGTTACAACAACAGTTACTGGTGTGTTTTCTTTTACGTTAGCGCCTACTACTTTTGCATAAAGCTCGCCATCTTTTTCTACTAAAGATCCACCAGTAATAGAGATACCTTTAGTACCATTTAATACAGTAGTATCCTTAATTGAATTACCTTGTTTGTCTGAAACAAATAATGGGAATAGGATGTCTGCTTCAGCAGTAACAACTTTTGTTGGTGCGCCTAATGTAACTGAATCAGCACGTACACCTTCAGCAACTTTCACTGTCGCTTGTCCATTTTTACCAGTTGCTTTAGCGATAACAATTACGTTTGTTTCACCAGTTGCCACAATATTCTCAACTGGAAGAACAACTACATCTTTGCCTTCAATTGTTTGTTTTTCAAATTCACCGAATGTTGCAACAGCTTGGTTTGTATTTGTTACTAGAACTTCATCTTTTAGACGTTTTACGTCAGTAATTTCTTTACCGTATTGGTCTTTTACAGTAACAGGAAGATAGAATTTATCTTTTGCTAAAGCAGTATCTTCAGTTAAAGTTTTGCCATCTTTGTTGTAAAGAGCACCAATTGTTACGTCAGATGCTACAGTTTTTGCAGAAACTGTTACAGTTTGTGTTGTTGTAGTTGCAGTTGCACCATGGATCACTGTAAGTACTACTTTGTCGCCTTCTTTAAGGCCATCTTTAGTGATTGTAATAGAGCCGTTCGCATTTGGATCTGCCTTAGCGCCTGCTGCAGAAACTGTTAATGATGAAGCGTTTAATTTTGTAATATCTTCACCGTATTGGTTTTTAATTTGGTAACCGATTGTAGCTGTATTTGTATTGTCGATTAATGGAGCTACTTCACCAAGGATTTCAATAGAAGAAACTTTTTCGTCTTCTGTTTTCACCGAACCAGTTAGTGCTTCATCTGTAAGACCAGTTACGTTTACAGTGAATTCACCTTTTGTAATTTTGCTTGTTAATTCAATTGTTGCAACTGTTTTATCTTCGTTCCATGTAATAGAAGAGAAGTTAGATTTGAAGCCATCTTTTTTAAGCTCAAATTTAGCTTTTTCAGTTTCAACTGGTTTATTGAATGTTACAGCTAAAGTTTTTGCATTTACTGCATCAACAGATTTTACTTTTACCGCAGTTACATATGTAACTTCAGCAGAATAAGTTTTGCCATCGATAACGAACTCTACTTTAGTTTCTTTGTTTTCTGGAAGTGGAGTTGGTAATGTTACCGTATGTTTTTTGTCATCAGAAAGTGTTACTTCTAATGTTGTTGCATCTACAACTTTAACTTCTTTAACAGTTAAAGATGCTTGTTCACCCATAGTAATTGTACGGTGTAAGAATGATGCAAATTGACCGCGTGTTACTGAGTTTTTAGGATTGAACTGTTGTATAGTTTTAACGTTTGTAATACCAGCATATTCTAACGCGATGATTGCTTCGCGATTTTCTGTAGCTGTAGCTTTGTCTAAATCAGTGATAACTGATTCGAAGTCAGCATCTTTGTAATCAGCTACTAAATCTATGTTATAAACAGTTTTGATAGCACGTACTAAAACAACTGCCATTTGCTCACGGCTCATGTTATTAGCTTGCATTAATTGGTTATTTGAACCTTTGAATACGCCAGCATCTTTAACAAGTGCTGCATATTGTAATAACTCTTTGTCAGATGTTGATGTTGGTAAATCAGTGAAACGAGCTTTTGTTGCATAGTCTGCAGGAATTTCGTAATTTTCTGAAACTAACCATTTTCCTAAGAATTTAGTTACATTACCACGAGTAACTACAGCATCCGGTCTGAATGTGCCGTCTGGGTAACCTGCTACGATTTTAGCGTCTGCTAATGCTAAGATAGCGTCCTCATGGTCATTATCTTTAATATCAGAAAAGCTTGCTGCGCTTGCTGCTGGTACGATTGCTGATGCTACTAGGGCTGCTGATGCTGCGCCTACAACCCATTTACTATATTTTTGTTTCATATGAAATTACCTCCTAGATAAATTAGCCAATATTCATGACTACGACTTCATTATAAGAGTACGAGATGATAAATTTCAAAATGAAATACCTGGAATGAAAATTGTGGTAATGCTTTAGTTCTAAAGGTTTTTAAACCATAATTTGTATAAATATTGTTATTGCTACCATCCTGAAAATTAACAGACAAACCTTACTGCGACAAGGAAAATATACCATATTACCCATGTCATTTTTACCATCCAAATTTCTACAATTTTCGACTTTCAAGCAATAATTGATTAAAAACCATTAGTGAACAATTCGTGAACTCATGTCACAATTATGTAGGTAATTTATTCTTGTATTTCCTATATTCTATTATATTTTTCCATAAGTTTTATATATTATTAGTTTTTTGGTATATTACATAAGCCATTTTTCGTTCAGAAATTGACTTATGAATTGGCACTTTTTAATCAGCAATTGCAGTTGTTCTATCAATATTTGGTATTTTATCAGCGATCTTCTTGAGATTATCGTTGTCATAGCTTTTTAGCGATTCTAAGCTCTTTATTAGCGATCTTCTTAGGGGGTATCGGCGATTCTTGCTTTTTATCAGCGATCTTCTTGGAGATATCAGCGATTCTTAGCTTTTTATCAGCGATCTTCTTGGAGGTATCAGCGATTCTTGCTTCACGGGCTTTTAACACGGGGCGTGCTGGACATTTATAGCATGGGGTTCTTATTATATTAATTTGCTTTGAAAATGGGGCTTATTAAAATGGTTGGAACGCATGCCTCGTATCGTATGCCATATTCGTGAATCTATTGAAACTGCGGAATGGTAGATGCTATCGGCGATACTTCTATTCCTAGCGGTGCATCCCTATTTGCTATCGGTGAAACAAAAAAAGCAGTGATTTCTATAATTAAAGAAATCACTGCTTTTCCTATGCGGTACGCTTTTTTATTCTCCCAATTACAAACTGACTAAATGGAAGCATCGAAATTAACTTCGTCACCGTAATACAAACGATTAGCGCCCACAACATTAGCAATGGCACTCGCACAAGCGTACTATTAAAATGATCCACAAACCATCCTGTTGATATCCGCAGAACCTCCCAATGAATGAGATAGATCATAAACGCATATCGACTTAGCAATTGAACCGTTTTCGTATAAGGTAGCGACTGCCCCCAGGCAATTACCAACAAGGCGATACTTATAACAAGCGGTATTAAATCAAGTCGTCTCGAATGCGTCTCTGTATAACCGAGCTGCAGACGGATATATAAAAAGGTAGCAGATAACACGAACAACACAACCATCGCGTAACGATACTTTTTCGCAAGCGCAGCAATCTGCGTATAATACACACCCATCGCATATGCTATCGCAAAATAACCAAGCCAGCCCGTAAAGAGTAAACGCAACATGAGATCATTCTCTTCAAAAAATGGATATGGCAAGGCAATCAATGAATGATGGATTAACATAATCAGCACACATAACGGTAAAAACCAAGCCATAGACCATTTAAAACGCTTCATCAACGTAAAGACTACATATAACTGCATCATAACCACAACAAACCAGCCTACAAACCCACCGTAAACAACATTACTGACAAACTTTTCCCATACTAAGCCATTGTGATAAATTATCTCTACAATTACAGAATCAAGTATGGCCCACATTAAATATGGTAGAAAGATATATTGAATTCTATTCGGCCAAAAGTTATTCGGTATTTTAACCTGATAACGATTCGCCAAAATTAAAATAGACAACAAAATAAACGTCGGCGTTGCATAACAGAGCGCAATCCGTAAAAACAGATAAAACGACTGCTCTGGCTCTACACCTACCTCCATAATAATCCATGAAGAGGTGTGTAATAATAAGATAGACAAACACGCCACCACACGCAGTAAATCCCACTCTTTGATCACTAAACATTCTCCTAAAACTATTATATCTCATTTAAGTCTGTCATAGTTTGTCGATCAATGCAATGGAGATACTTGTTATCTATGCTATAATGAGGGGATATATTAAAGAGAGATAGATTAGCAAAATAGATATATTTAATAGAGAGATGAAATCGTCGATGGAGGAAGTTTTAAGCGAATTAAAGCAAATCAATCAACGTCTTGATTCAATGAGATTAGAATTTGAGATAAACAAACGCCACTTAACTTTGAAGTGGCGTTTTGAGTACTCTTCTCTATCAGAAAGTAATATTAAAAGTTTAAGTCACTGCATTAACAGTACTTTCCATCACCAAATCTTCTCCACCCATTCAGGATGGTCTATAAACGGATTTCGATTGCCTTGGATATCGTAAATTCTTTCATTTCTTTGTTTTTCATATTCATCTATAGGATCTTGCTTGTGCCATTGTAAAAGAACAGAAAGTTTACCGTGATAGGGGGCTGTTCCATTATTGACTTTATCGTTTAATTCAAGATCAACCTTATCTCCAAGCTCATAACGAGTTGCCATATATAATAATATGCGTGCTACATCACCTTTTACGCGATTAGGTGGTTCGAATGAATCTGAATCTTTAAAGCAGCCATTACAGCCAGCGACTGGACTGCCCCCATTGTCAAAGTCTAAATTTCCTCTTGAACTATTAACTTGTACATCGGTTGCGCGTAAACGATGGATATCTGTTCCGGGTCCTTTGCTTGTCCCAAAGTTTCCGTGTGATTTTGCCCACGTATGCTCTCGGTTCCAGTTTCCTACATTGCCGCCACTGTTTGTTTTTGGACTAGATTTCCCAGCATAAAATAAAATGATATTATTCGGATTATTAGGATCTTCATCTGTATACTTTAAAGCATCCCAAACATCATCATAAGAAAGTACCTTTTGTTCAGAAATGATATCATGAAGAGCCTTTTTTAGTGCTTGACCTTCCTTGTTATAGGCTCCAGCATAATAATCATTAACAATCACTGTAACGCTGAAACTTGTCGTGACACTTTTCTTGCCATCAGATGCTGTAACGCCAACAATATGACTACCCTCATCTAAATTGAGTACTAATAACTTTCCACTTATAGTGCCCTTTGTAGCCGTAAATGAAAGTTTATCACCATCAGAATCGGAAAAATGATCTGTTAAATCAATTCGAATTTCCTCTCCAACAGCTACAGTTTTGTTTGAAATCGGATTTTTAATGATTGGTTGTTTGTTTTCTGAAGGCAAAGAAGGATCCACAATGGGATCCCCCTTCGAATTTGTAAATTTAATTTGTTCAGGAGCTGCGCCCTTTTTATAGATTATCGATTGTATATCTATATTTTCAGCGCCTCTTATTTCACTGACATTTGGACCTTCAATTGTGAGTGTTTTCACGCTATTGCCTTTAAGGTCGATAATCATCCCTGCTTTAGCTGGACTAAGGAAAACATCAGTCGTCTTAAAGCCTTCTCCATGTAGTTCCGCATAGGCCCCTTTTAAGAAAACACCTTTTGGAATAACAGATTGAGCATCTAAATGCACTGCCACACTAGGTTTATTTATTGTCAATTTCTTTGTTTTGAAGTTCTTATAGTCATATACTATTTCAGGCTGAATCGGTTCAACAGTTGAACCTTTCTTAACATCGATTTGTACCATTACAGGATCATGGTCACTTGCACGACCAGCTATGTCCGTGAAATCAGCGTTAATATGAAGGATATCGACATCTGTTTTTTCTGCCAAATTGTTTGACACTAAAATATGGTCTAATACTTGTGAGTTCCCCTGATAAACATATGTGTAACGATCCGAAGCATCCACTTTATTAATCATATTTGTCATCAATTGACCTTCATGGATTTTAAGAGCATCAGCGAATTGGTAATCATTAAAATCACCTAAAGAAACAATATTTGCATCTGGATTTTTTGATTTAACGTCCTCAACAAAATTATAAACAATGTTGGCGATTTTTTTACGTTGCCCTTCACTTCCATACTTTGGAGGCTGAATCGCACCAAATAAAGGAGTATCTCCATTTTTAGAATTCCAATGATTTGCGATAACAATTACATCTTCACCTTGAAATTCAAATTGTGCTGCTAAAGGTTTACGGCTACTATTAAACGCTTCATTTGCCGGATCAATTCGACCAGGGTTCAATGTTAATTTCCCATCTTTATAGCCAACTGCTGTTGTAGCATCTCCTGATGGCATACCTTCTTTCAGCTTAACTCGCTTTGGATTATAAAGGAAACCAACTCGAATATTTGCATCCGGTGCTCCACCGTCTTGATTGTTGATTGGATCGATATTAACATACTGATACTCGACACCACCGACACCTTTAATAGCATCAATTAATCTTTTATAACTTTGATCCGCTTTGGAATCTCCTGCAGAGGGTCCGTTATTATCCTGCACCTCTGTTACGCCGACAATATCGGGGCTGCCCATATCAATACCAATTGCTCTTGCTAGTTTTCTCGCTTTATCATCAGTTGTAGAAGTTTTGTTATTAGAGAAGTTCTCCAAATTATACGAGGCAATTGTTAACTTATCTTCTGCCTTTACTATTTTCGTTGTTTCTGGTGCTGTATTACCTTTTTCATAAACTGCCTTCATCTCATCTAAAGAAGCATAGATTTTAAAGTTTTGATAGGAATAGCCAACGATTCCGGTAATTGGCCCTTTAAATTTATCACCTGTAGCCACTTCAAAATCACGTGCAGCGCCATTCGGTTCTAGTCGGAATTGAATTCTGTTCGGATTTGCATTTTCTTTCTCATACAATACCCCACCGTGAATTGTGTCCGTTGATTCATCCTCAAGTACTGTTACTAAATCTCCATGCTCCTGTGGTGCTACCGCCTTCACGTTGCCAACTTCTACTCTCATACCTTCAATACTTTCCCAAAAATCAATAGCATCAATTGTTGGATTAAAAATTTGGAGTTGATCACTGTCGATTTGACTAAATGACATTTTTAGCTTATCGATTTCAATTGCTTTTGGTAAAGCTACACTACTTTTAATAACTTCTACTTTTCCATCTTGATCGTCACGCACATTAATTTGAGTTGTTTTTAAATCTGTTTGCTGCCTATCATCATAGCCATCGTAAGCATATTCGCTTACTTTACCTTTAACAGATACTAAATCCCCTACCTTTATTGGCCATGGTTTCTTTCCACTGTACAGAAAAATTCCTTCAGAAGTATTCGGATCATGATCAGCCAATTCATCTGGCGTTTGAATCGTATAATACCAATTATTATTTAACGTAAATGAATAAGTTACGATTCCTTCAATTCCTTCAACTGTTTTACCATCAAATGTTGAAGCATGCCCCGCACCTTGAATATCATGAATTTGTAGTTGATCAGCAATGCGATAATCAAATGTAGTTATTTCGCTATATGTGCCATCTTTCGCTTTAACTATTGCTTTTAAAGTCGTATTTTTGCTAATTTCAATTGGTGTCTCATATTTAAGACTTTTATCAGTTGGCACCGTGCCATTTAATGAGTAATAAATTTCTGCATCGGCTGTCGGTGTTGTTAAAGTGACTGTTGTTTTCCCAACGAACGTCCCACTTCCAGGAGATGCGCTTGCAGGCTTTAATGCTGAACTATCCACTACAATATCTGCTTTTGATCGAGGAATTACTTGATAGTCTTTATCGAATTGTTGAACAATACCAGTGATAGATTCATAGTTTGTACCGACAGCTAGATCTAGCGAATTTGTTTCATCTCGTACGAGGAAATTCGTTCCGTCATTAGCAGTAAAGTTTGCCCACCCCGCCCCTTGTTGAACATCTGTGAGCGTAACATTTTTCACTGTTACTAACTGTGATTCGCTATCTTCATTTACTTGAGCACCTGTTACTACCTTTGGAGAAGGTACACCTGCATTTTCAATCTTTTCAACGATTGTAGCACCATCTAATTGTAGTAGCCCACGATAGTCAGCTAACTTACCTTTTAAAGTAACTTCATCACCGATAGACATAGCTAAACTAGTAGGTCTTACGGCAATACCACCTGTTTCGTCTTGGACGGAGAACGTATTTTTCAAACCTGCTGCAACTCTACCTTTAATAGTTACAGTTTCACCTACTCCTTTATTCCGAGCTTCTCCAATTGAAAGAATTCCCGGTGCTTCAGGGTCAACAGGCTGACCTGAATCAATATCCATAACGTGCTGCCCTAAATTAGAAAAATCATCTACCGGATATGAAGTCCATTCTAAAGCTGCATTAAATGGATCCTCCATATTTGTATCACCCAAAAAGACTGAACTCTTCCTTACTAAAGTTACATCTTTAGCAAAATCCGCTGAAGGACCAACTTGTCCAATGGAATCAACTATTTCACCAGCTTTCCTTAAAACGACTGGATCATTTCCATTAAAATTAATAGCAGTTGAGTTTTCTAGATTTCCTTTTGCTTTAATGTTAGGCGCTGCATCTTTATGATATAAAACATAAGTAGCTCCGCTTTCTAGAGTACCCGTCAGATTCACTTTATTTTTCGCGGTAACTTCCCCGTTCGTATGAAGCTCTAACGTATAATTGCTTAAATCAACCGCGTTACCTGTACCATTATATATTTCAATGGCTTTATTGAAGGAGCTTCCTTCTATATACTCTGAAATGATTAAATCCTTTGCTAATGTTTCAGCTTGTACAGTGAGTGGTGCTACTGGTGCGGCAACACTTGCGACTAGAGTTGTTGCTAAAAAGACGTTTATCGGCTTCTTCCAATTCTTCTTTGACATCCAGTCAATTCTCCTTTCAAATTTAGGAAAGTTAGTTTTTAAAATGCAAAGTCTTCTCTCTACAAAGAGAAGACTTTGCAAAAGAATACAGGGTTGTTAAATTGGTACATATGTCGTTTGAATGCATTAACAAGTAAACTTACTTTTGCTATCCCCTCCTTTTCCCGTCTCTCTCTATCAAGGCTGTCTCTACAGCCATAAATAGCCGAACTATTCAAAACATATTTCCTCACTCATATATATGTAAACATATTATTATTAATTCACTATTTTAATAGTATTTATATTATGTTAAAAAGTTGTAATATCAAGAATACGTATTTACTACAGGGAATTTAATAATTTAAAACGAATTATTAACACATAAATACAAATAACACTCTAATAAGGAGCCAATTTATCTTATTTGCTAAATTTTAAAAAGGACAAAATACTTTTATATCAAAAGAAATAGAATCTTATGGTGCCGTAGCCCAAAGTTAGAGTGTGTCAAACAATCGGGGCGCTGTTCAGAGCTAAAAAATCAAACATTGAAGTATTTTTTATATAGTAAAATATAGAAAAAGCGAAACAACTAGAAACCATTCATGAAAGCCAACACCGCATTATTGGACTAGTATCAGCACGGTCAACCTATCATTAGGCTAAGATGGAAACGATTACAATATACAATAAACGCCCACTTCAAATTGAAAATTGAAGTGGGCGTTTTGTGAACTCTTCTAAAGTTCTCACTTAATAAGGAAAGAGGAAGTATCACAAGTTTATTCTGTATATCACTTTCAGTTAATTATTTTTGACTGACAGATCTAATGGGGAATTGCCTAAATAGAAAAAGCCCTGTAGGAGATTTTTCTCCCACAGGACCATATTATAATCTAACTAATAATTTTAAATAGAATTATTTAGTAAGAACAGTAGATGTTTTTACAGTGTTACCACCAGCATCTTTAAGGGCAGCACCATTAAAGTTGATAGCAGTTAGAGCTTTATCTACTACTACTGATGCATTATATGCATGTGATACAGTAATAACTTTTTTATCTGCGCTAACTGTTGCTACTGTACCATTAACTTGTGTTCCGTCAACAGTTAAGATTACAGCGTCATTAGCAGCTAAAGCTACAGCGTCAGAGAATGTTAATGTTAAAACTCCGTCAACTGCTGTAATTTCTGCTTCATAACCACCTGCTGTTGTACCATTAGCTACTGCTACATCAGTACCTGCTACTGCTGCTGTTGCTGTAACTACTTTTTCAGCGCCAGTCAATGCATTAACCGCTGCTGCTACTTCACCTTGTGTTGTATTAGCTGCAAATGTAACTGTTAATTCTTTATTAGTTGCATCATATTTAGCTTCAGCTTTACCTGCAGCTGGTGTACCTGCTTCAAGTTTAACTGCAATTCCATTTCCGTTACCATCTGCAGCATCTGTTGCAGTAAATGTAACACCTGAAACCTCAACACTACCTTTAGTACCTGGAATACCTACTGCTGGTTTACCTTGTTTTGCTTCAGTAGTGATTTTAGCTGAGTTTAATACAGTTGCTGATACTGATGCGTTGATAGTATAAGTTGCTTTTGTTTTACCATCTTTTGCAGTTACTTCTACTGTCCAAGTAGCACCATTATTAGCAGTTGTTGCTGCCGCTACTTTTGCACCAGAGTTTGTAGTAGTCACTACTACATCTTCTGCTTTAATAGTAGTTAAATCTGTACCAACTGGGAATACTACATTATAAGTATTACCTGCTCCAGTTGCTGCAACATTTTTCACTTTAATAGATGATACTGAAGTATCTTCTTCTCCAACTGCAATTGTATCAGCTGGTTTATCTCCACCATTATTAATAGCAAGAAGATAGATTGTTACAGTATTATCTTTTACTTCGTAAGTTGCTTTTACACTTGAAGTTGCATCTTTAAGAGTTTTTACAAGTTGCTCTTCAGAAAGTGGTGCACCATTTACATTTTTATATACATATGTTTTACCAGTTTCACCAGCATATTTTACTGCCTCTTTATCACCTTTATTATCAGTGAATACAACAGTTTTCTTATCAGTATTGAATGATTTGATATCGCCAGTAAATAAGTTAGTTACTTCAGATGTAGAAGTAAATGTAGCTGTTGCTTCTTTAGCACTGAATGCAAATTCTTTTTCTACTACGTTATTTACAATTTTCTTAGCAACACCTGTAGCTAGAACTTTAACTGAAGTAGATTTATTGTCTTTTGCTTTAACTTCAATTGTACCATTATCAGCAATTACAGAAGTAATACGATTTGGAGGAATTTCCGCTGTTTTTACTTCTTTATTGTAAGTATATGTTACTGTAAGGTCGTTAGCACCAGTATTTTCAATTGAATAAGATACATCTTGAGTTGTGTATCCAGAGTTTTTCATTGTTTTACCGCTTTGGTTCACAAGAACTACTTCAAATTTTGCTGGATCATTACCAACGAATTTAGAATTTTCTTCATTTTTGCTATCTTTAGCAACTAATTTAGATCCATCAATAGTTGGAGCTTGGAAGTAAGAAATTGGTGCGATCGCTGATGGCTCACCTTTATCTAAAGTACCAACTTTTCCGCTTTGATAGTTAATGTCAATCCAAACGATTGGTGTAGCATATGAGTTTACTTTGTCATTACCAATAACGAAAGTTGCTTCACCTTTTGAGTCTGTTTTAACCACAATTTGTTTAGCGTTTTTATCGTATTTATCTTCATAACCTACTTGTTTACCATCTTCTACTTTAACAAATTTAGCGTCAGTAGTAGTTGAGATAACGCCATCAATATCTTCGTTAAATGCAACATTTACAGTTTCATTTGCTGCTAATTTACCGTTTTTATCTTTAACAATAACTTTATATTTACGTCCGTTGTCATATCCAGTAGCAGCTTCTTCACCACCGTCACGAGTTACTTCAAGAACATAATCAGCTTGTAATGCACCAAATTTCACTTTTGGAGCTGTTGTTTGTAATGCATCAGCATTGTATTTTTGAGATGTTTTACCAGAAACTGTTTCACCAGCAAATACAACAGGAGTTACTTCAGCATTTGAACCAGTCATAGTGAATGTTGCTTCACCTTTAGAATCTGTTGTAATTTGAGCAGCAGTAGTATTTGAGTTATTAGTTTGAGCTACTCGAACACCATTAATAGTAACATCTTGTAATTTATCAACAGTTACATCAATGTTTTCTTTAACAGAAACATTCAATGTTTTACCTGATACTGGCTTACCAGTTGCTGGATCTTTATAAGTTACTTTGTAAACTTTGTTAGCACCGTTGTTAACAGTAGCACCTGTAGTTACTTCAGTAATAGCGATTGTTGTATCAACAGCCCAGAATACATAGCCTGTAGAGAACTTAGAACGATCGCCGTTTGCATATACAGTTACTGTATCGTTTGTTGCAGCATAACGAGTGTAAGAGTAAGTAGCGATACCTTCATCGTTAGTTACAGCTTCAATTGTTACAGGAGCTTTTACTCCGTTTGCATCACCTGGGATGAAGAATGTTACTGGAATTCCAGCTTTAGAAGCACCTTCAGCTACAGTAACTTGTGCTTTAAGAGTTACTTGCTGACCAAGTTTACCTTGAACTGATTTTTCAACTAAATCAACTTTAGTTGGGATTACAGCGTTAACGCCTTTGAATTTACCGATTTCTTCGCCGCCAAGAGATACAGTGTACTCTTTGTCAGCTGTTTGAGGTGCAGTAGTTAAAACAACAACTTTTTTGTTAGTTAATTTTACAGCTGCGTTTTTAACTTCTAGATCTTTGATTTCGAAGTTAAGAGCTTGTACGTTGTCAACTTCTTGATCAAATGTTACTTCAACAGTTGTGTTGTTGATAGCTTTTACAGCAGCTTTTGCATGAGATGGTACTTCAAGTTTCATTGTACGATCTAAGAAAGAAGCGAATTGAGCACGAGTGATTGTGTCGTTTGGTTTGAATGCTTTACCTGGTAGTGTAGCTGCTTTTGTTAACTCAGCATACTCTAAAGCAGTGATTGCTTCACGTTGTTCTGTATTAAGACCGCCTAAGTCAGAGATTTCGCTAGTGAATTTAGCATCTTTGTACTCTTTAACTAGATCTACGTCTTGGATTTCTTTGATAGCACGAACTAAAACGATTGCCATTTGTTGGCGTGCCATGTTTTGTGAGTAGTTTAAGTTGCCGTTTGCACCATTAAATGCGCCTGCATCTTTAACAAGTGCAGCATATTGCACTAATTCTTTATCAGCAGTTGTTACTGGTAGATCGTTGAAACGTTGTTTTGTATTCCAGTCAGCTGGAATTTCATTACCTTCAGTTTCTAACCAGCGACCTAATAATTTAACCACTTGACCACGAGAAACATATTGGTCTGGTTTGAATGTGCCATCTGGATATCCTTTGATGATACCAGCGTCTACAAGAGAGCTGATTGCATCTTTGTGAGAGTTACTATTTGGTACATCTGTGAAACTTGCTGCAGAAGCCACTGGTACGATAGCTGATGCTACTAATGTAGCTGTAGCAGCTGTTGCTACGAATTTTTTGTATTTCTTTGGTTGGTTAGCCATAGAAAAATTTCCTCCTCTAAGTTCATAAAATATGTCTCTACTACAAATACATAGAAATGCAGTAAATAAACAACTACACATAAAAGTATAGTTGCATACCTAAAAGTTGTCAATCATATTTTGGGAAAGTTTCTAATTCATTTCCGGAAAAACATGGGCATACAACTCTCTTTTACCATTGTCATCTATTTAAGCTGATTTTTCAAGTATTATTACACATCTTTTCCAACAATAATTCGGTACACGACCCTTATGTATTCAATGTTTTTACATTAATAAACAATTATAGGTCATTAACCCATATTTATTACTATTAAAATTGGTAATTCTTTTTGCTTCTATGGAAAATGTAAGGGCGTAAAATAAGAAGACGTTTCGATGAATGTTCCGTGGGATTTTTGGATAATGCATCTATGTTTTAAGTGTAAAATTATATTTCTAGACACGAAAAAAGCTCAAGCATATATATGCTTGAGCTTTTTTCGCTTGGGCTACCAACCGTTGTTTCCTTGCAGGGAATTCTATTTATTTCATAGAGGAAATTCCTATACAAATACAGTCTAACACTTTCAATTTAAAACGACAATACCAATTTTTAAAATTATTGACGTTTCTTCCTTGCCACTTCCAATAAAAATAATGGAAGTGCAATTTGACGCTTGATACGCTTAGGTTCTTTCATTAATCGATAAAACCATTCAAGGCCAAATTTTTGGAAAATCTCTGGTGCACGTTTAACTGTACCCGCCAGCACATCGAATGATCCACCTACGCCTTGATAAATAGTTGGATGTAATTGATCGCGATTTGCATTAATCCAGTTTTCTTGCTTTGGACTGCCCATCGCTACAAAAAGTAGATCGGGCTGCGCTTCGTTAATGCGGTCAAATACCTTCTTTTCGTCCTTTTCATAGCCGTCCTGTGTGCCGACTATTTTAATAGAAGGAAATAATGATTCTAGTTTTGCTTTGGCCGCATCTGCAACACCCGGTTTTCCTCCGTAAAGGAAAATAGGCTTGCCACGTTTTGCCGCTTCCTCGCAAAGCTTCATCATCATATCGACGCCTGTAACACGTTCACGAATTTGCCCTTTTTGAATTTTGGAAGCAAGAATAACACCAATGCCATCTGGAATTTGAAATTCCGCTTCGTTAAGCAGCTTCTTTAGAGCAGGGTCTTCTTTTGCCTTGATAATCTTTTCTGGATTGATGGCAACAACGAGCGCCTTTTGTTTTGTTTCAATACGCTCGAATGCCATCTCCATTAATTCATCGTAGCCTTCCGTATTGACATTGATGCCAAGTACTGTTTCTTTCATCGGTTTTTCGCATCTCCTAAAAGGTGGAACTGGAAGCCTGCTTCTTCCCATTTATCGCGTTTTAAGCAGTTTTTCGTATCAAAGACGATTTTTGATTTCGCTGTAATTTCTGCAACGTCTAATGCTTTGAATTCATTATGATCCGTTAGAACAACAATGATATCTGCATCTTTTGTCGCTTCTTCTAAGCTTTGTGTTTGTGTAGCATGTTTGTTTTCTTTAATGTGTGGATCGTATGAAATAACTTCTAATCCAAGATTTTGTAACTCGTCAATAACGATTGTAGATGGACTTTCACGCATGTCATCTACGTTACCTTTGAAGGCTAGTCCAAGAACAGCTACTTTGCCACCAGCAATTTTGTTTTGATTTAAGATTGCTTGTGTTTTTTGTGCTGTAAAGCTTGGCATACTATCATTTGTATTACGAGATAAATGAATAATTTGTGCTGTCTCGCCACCTAGCTCAACTAGGAACCAAGGGTCAACCGCGATACAGTGACCACCTACACCAGGACCTGGGAAGTGAACATTTACACGTGGATGATAGTTCGCAAATTTAATCGCTTCCCAAATGTTTACGTCTAACTTCTCTGCTAATTTTGCAAGTTCATTGGCAAAAGCAATGTTTACATCACGATAAGTATTTTCCATTACTTTTACTAACTCAGCTGTAGTGGCATCTGTAAGGTGGATTGTACCATTCACAAATGTTTGATAAAGCTCTTTTGTCATTTGTGCAGACTTGTCATCAATCCCACCAACGATACGGTCGTTGTTCACTAATTCTTCAAAAATACGACCAGGAATTACACGCTCTGGTGAATGCGATACAAATAAATCTACACCAAATTCAAGATTTGCTTTGATTAACTCTGGTAGCATAATGTGCTCTACAGTTTTCGGTGGTACTGTCGATTCAAGAATGACAAGGTCACCTTTTTTCAAGAATGGCACGATCGAAGCCGTAGCTTGACGCACATATTCTAAATTCGCTGTATTATCAGGATTAATTGGCGACGGAACAGCAACGATGAATACGTCCGCTTCCTGTGGTGTCGTTGACGCCGTTAAGAAACCTTCATCTACTGCTTTGTTCAGGCGCTCCTGCAATCCATTTTCTTCAATATGAAGTTTTTTCTCTTGAATACTTTTTACTGCTGCCGGGTTTACATCCACCCCATGTACTTTTATGCCGTGGTTGGCAAACATTACAGCCGTTGGTAAACCGATGTAGCCAAGTCCAACGACACAAATTGATTTAGTCATTCTCTATTCTTCCTTCCGTTTCAAAAACGAGTAGTTATGTTATATGTTCTATAAATGCGTGATGCATTTTGTTCTGCATTATAGTATACATCTTTCCACTGAAAGTGTGAATCAATTTGTTATTTTGAAGCTGTTTTCTGTGTCCGATTAGCAAAAGTTTTGTCGGTTTGTGGAGGTTTGGCGCGTTTATCAGCGTTTTTTTGAGTTTTATCAGCGATTATATTAGTTTTATCAGCGATGTTCAGGGGTTTATCAGCGATTATGCTGGTCTTATCAGCGATTTTCAGGAGTTTATCAGCGATTCATCTATAAACCAGACAATTTGTAACTCGAGTATTTATTAGATCCGCTTCGTGGTAATTGTAATTTTTGTAATATACGTTTTGCTATATGCTCGCTTTCAATCATCAAAAAATCACGACATTCACGATTCGTTATCGTTTCGCCAACAAGCATATAATAATCTTTTAGCGCCTGAATATGAGCATCGCGACACCGATATTGACACATCTGGCAATGCCAACCTATTTTCAATTTCTCCATCCCAAACTCCCCACAGTTTTCACAATAAACACCACGCCGCAAAGCAGAGGCATCAATTTGATAGTAGTGGCAAAGCGGAAATGGTGTCCTGTTCCGCAAATGTGACAAAATAATGGTTTTGATTTCTGTCATTGTTGTCGTCTCTTTACTTTTCTTTAAATGTTGATGCAGAAATATCGGTAGCTCTTTTGCCATTAAAATCGGCAATCGTCCATCCTCTCGATGAATATTTACATTATTAAATGGGAAGACAACAGCCCCATAAATGGGTATAGAAATATGTTGGGTGTCTAAGAAATGTTTCATACCTTGAATATATTGTTCAAGTTGAATTTCAGGATGCGTAAAAACATGAACCTCCCCAGATTCCGATGTACGAATGAGCTGGCGTGGGTCACTTTTAAAATGTACAGTTCCTCGAATATTTTTAATTTCTAATAGAATAATAGCGTTGGGGACAATGAGTAAAATATCAATTTGCATGGGAAAAACAGAGGGAAGTATTACATTGTGAAAAATGTAGCAATCATTGAGCAGTGCTATTTGCTGTAGTTCCTTCATAACATATTGCTCACCAAAATCGCCTGCTTCTTTATTTTTAAGTTCCTGCTGAAAATTTTTATATTGTGGGTGCGTGGGCTGTAACCGAGTCACAAGGGCTTCAAGTCCTTTTGTCAATGGAGATGGTGCAAAGGGTTTTACTAGCAATCAATTCTCTCCTTTTCTATTTGAATTTTAATAGGTTTATCAGCTAGTTTAGGATTCTTTCAGCGATTATAGCATGTCTATCAGCGGTTTTCACTTTTTATCAGCGATTGTTGTACTCTTATCAGCGATGTTCTCTTCTTTATCAGCGATTGTTTCACTCTTATCAGCGATGTTCCTTCTTTATCAGCGATTGTTTCACTCTTATCAGCGATGCTCCCCTCTTTATCAGCGATTATTTCACTCTTATCAGCGATGTTCCCTTCTTTATCAGCGATTGTTTCACTCTTATCAGCGATGTTCACCTTTTTATCAGCGATTATTTCACTCTTATCAGCGATGTTCACCTTTTTATCAGCGATTGTTTCACTCTTATCAGCGATGTTCTCTTCTTTATCAGCGATTATTTCACTTTTATCGGCGACGTTCTCTTCTTTATCGATTGCTTCACTTTCCTCAGCGATTGTCCCACTTTTATCAACAGCTTTCCCTTCTCTTTCAGCGATTGCCCCTCTTTTATCAGCGACTTTCATTTTCTAACTCCCACTAAAAAAGGAATCTCCTTTAGTATCGGGGATTCCTTGTTGTTCCGCTTTCGAGTAGTTTTAGAATCGATTGTGCTTGTTGCATGTGCATTGCTAGTACATATTGGCTTGCTTGCATTAGGATTTGTGCTTTTACCATGTTCATCATTTCTTTTGCGATATCGGCATCGCGAATGCGGGATTCGGCATCTTGTAGGTTTTCTGCTGTGTTTATGTTTGCATTATAGGCGTGCTCTAGGCGATTTTGGTAGGCGCCTAGTCTTGAGCGCTCGCTTGATACACGTTTTAAAGCCTCGTCCATTGTGGAAATCGCTTTGTTGGCGTCGTCACGAGTTGCGATGGATGTCTTATCGTCCAAGCCAAGTGCTCCAGCCCCCATATTGCCAATATACAGCTCGATACTTTGGCCTGCGTTGGCACCTGCCTGAATTTTAATACCGTTTGTAGCATATTCCCCATCTAGTAATGTCTTTGTGTTAAACTCAGTCTCTTTCGAGATGCGTTGAATTTCTTTTTTCAATTCTTGAAATTCCTTATCGAGGTTCTCCCGATCACTATCTGTTAAAGTATCATTGCTCGCCTGGACTGCGAGCTCACGCATGCGTTGGATTATATCATGTACTTCATTTAGTGCACCCTCAGCTGTTTGAACAAGTGAAATACCATCCTGGATATTTTTCGCTGCCATGTTCAAGCCGCGTATTTGTGCACGCATTTTTTCGGAAATCGCAAGTCCCGCTGGATCATCCGCAGCACTATTGATGCGGTAGCCTGAAGAAATTCGAAGCATTGCCTTGTTCATTGCACCGTAATGTCTATTCATATTATTTAAAATTGACAACCCCGTTGCTGACCATTTTCCAAGCATCATTTCACCACCCCCATTGTTGTTTATATCGGTCTATGTTAGATTCCTTTAAGTTTTTTGGTAATGTATTCTAATTTAGTAGGTTCTATACATCAATAACTTTTAGTTCATTTTCACATTTTAGACTTTAGACCCATCGATATATAAAAGCACCCGCTTTTCACATATGAAAAGTAGGTGCTTAATTGCAATACCGTGTATTCAATTTTCGAAACCTCCGAGTTGATGGTTCTTTTGTCGTAGAAGTTCAAAAAAGAGATCTTTATTATGATCTAATAATGCCTGGTCTATTAAATTATCAATGTTTTGCTGCTCCAATTCTGTAATGAGCTGATCTACTTCGCCAACAGTCACTGAAGATACAAGTGGTAACTGAGGCTTTGGAGTAGCGCTTTCAAGAATCGGTGCTAGATGCTCATGAACATTTGTAATTAATAATAATTGATATAATGGCAGTCGGATAAAACGATTCCCTTTCTGGAAAACAAATACCTCGGATATATTTTCAATTTGTTGTGTATTCAAGTTGATAATCATCTCTTTACCTTCGATAGGAATGAAATGGAAAATCTCGTTCTCTTTTAAAATAGAGAAATATTGATAAGCAAACACTAGACGTAATTTATCTCCAGTGATTTTTGTGTAAAATGGCTTCATATATTGAACTTGCATCATCCTTATCCCTCCCTATTTATCTGATTATTCAGATTTTAACACAAATAAATTATCTTGTTAACTATCTTCTCCTCGATTTTTTTTATTTCAAATCATTCAGCTTATCATGTACGCATTTTAATCGTATAATGGAAGGACAGTCTTTTTTTCTTCATACTTACACATGCCCACTAGCTATACATTTTGAAAGGAGTGAGGTTATGGCATTGTCTATTGCCCAATTAGCTAAGGAACACCAAGAATTTATCCTTACCAAATTACAGGAAGCTGAACAGGCGTTACATCCTTCCTCTACTGAAGACGAAGAGCTAGTGCGTCGTGCTGTTTTTTCAGTGCGGAATAAATCAGTTGTCTTTGAACGTTTTAATGGAGCAAGTTCTACATTATATGCAAGCGTACAGGATGTCAGACCTGCAACTGTAGAAATTGATTTTGCTAAAGAGGAGCTGCACTGTAACTGTCCTCAGCTGAAATGGTGTAGACATCAGGTTGGCTCATTACTTGCTCTTTATCAGTATTTTGATTCGGTGCAAAATTGGTCAAGTGCTTGGCGCGCTCAAAAATCGGTGCAATTAAAATCATTAGCAGATGAACGAAGTCCAGAAAGCTGGAGATTGATGGTCGATGAAGTCATGAAACGTTTATTGCCACCTGGGCGAATTCTAGAAGGGTATGGCCTATCTGCTATACGAACAGATGCATTGGAGCGACTTCAACGGCATATGCCTTTCGAGCGTGAGTGGCAGCCACTTTATAAGCTATTTATGGAGCTATCGATCTTTAATACAATATGGCGTCATTTAAATGAAACAAAAGGACATTCTTTGGATTCTCCTTATATGAAATATTATATTGATCAAAGTGTCCAATCATTCGAAAGTACATTGACGGAGCTAACAGGACGATCACGACTTTTTGCCACTGATCCATTTTATGATGCGATTCAGGAGTTAGTTCGAGAACTTTTATTGGAACGACAAGGATTATTTGCTGATCGACTACAAATATATATGCTACTTTGGGCAATGCTTTTTTATGAAAAGCCCCGTCGTGAACAGGAATTAGCACTTATAAATAACCTTGAGAATCCTTCACCTGAGATTTCCTTGCAGTCATTGAAACTGCTATTTTATGTGCTGCTACAAAAAGAAAGTTTATTACAGGAAAGCATTGCACATATTGATGGACAACATATGCAGGACCTATTTGAGCTGGCTACTTTTGCAAAACGTGCTGGCGAATCACATGCACAGTCCATTATTTTACGTGCGATGCTACCATTTACCGAAGTCTTTTTACAGCAAACAGTACCAGTTGTAAAACGTGCTCAATATGTAAGGCAATTTCAGCTTTTATACGAGGACATACAGCTTACGGAAGAACAGGAAGTTACATTATATAGTGCATTTGGTGTTTATGGGCTTCAACCGTTTTCGTTCCTTCTTATTAAAAAAGGACGTTATCGTGAATGGGCAGCCCTCCATCAGTTAAATCTCTCCTCCCTTTCTTATTTAGAAATGTGTGGATTAAAAGATGTACTTCAGGTTGCGCCTGCAACAGTATTGCCCTTATATCATCTATATGCCATGGCTGAAATTACACAAAAATCACGTATGAACTATAAGCAGGCTGTACGAATCTGGAAAAGTATGCGCAGTGCAGCAAAGCGTGCTGGTAAAACTGCTTATTTTGAGACATATATGCAAACAATTCGCGCAGAGTATAAACGACTTCGTGCATTACAAGAAGAAATTGAGAAAGGAAACTTAGTATGATGACTATAAATGCTCCTTCCCCGTTTTCAAAAAAGCAACAGCTTCGTATTCATGCAGCACAGGAAGGATATTTTACGTTACAGGGATATACTGCTGATGGTGCAGCAATGGAAGCAGACTCACTCATTTCTTCATTATTTTTTAACTATGAAGCGAATGTCTATGGTTTATTAACCAATCGCTCAGAACGTACGATTGAAGTTTCAACCTCTGAGCTCCTTGATATTTTTTCACGGCGCTATCTGCATCCTTTTATTGACTGGCAAGGTACGGACACAGAAAGTCAGGTATGGCTAGAAAAAGTGTCTGCTTTACAAACGTATTGGCAGGAGCCCTCGCTCTGGTCACACGCAATGATTGCAGATGATTTTTCCGCGCTAACATTCCCTATAGAAGGTGAAGATACAGCTTTATTAGAAACGGCAGTGCAGCAAAAACTAGCTCAAGTAGGTCTTATACTGTCTGATTTACCAAAACTAATGCCTTTTTTCTTGCGTGGTGGTTGGCCACTAGAGCAGGAACGACAGGCAGGTGCAGTTACTGTCTCCCTACGCTTAGGTGAGCCTGAGGAAGATTCAGATGTTTGGCTTTTAGAAACAGTACTAAGTACGCCTACAGCCAAAAACTACTGGACGCCAGCTATGCGAAAGCAGTCACTACCAATTGCTGATGCTCTACCGGCAAAATGGCAAATGTATGCTGATGCTATTGAACAACAACAAAGACAAATTGTAGATCTTCTTTCTATTGAAGATTTACGTAGCGATATTTTCATCCGCATTATGCTTGACGATTTACAAGTTCGAACATTTTTACGTGAAGATTTAGCAAGATTACAAGCACTCGGCTTTGACGTTGTACTACCGGCTTGGCTAAAGGATTTAAAACAGTCAAAAATGCGTGTTCGCGTAAGTACTGGCAATGTAGCGACAAAAAAGGTTGCTGGACTAGATGATATTTTAACGTTCAAATGGCAGTTTTCTATGAATGGACAGTCCATTTCACCTGAGCAATTTAAAAAGCTTGTAGATGAGAAACGCGAATTCATTCGTATTGGTACAGAATGGTTCCGAGTTGATGCGAACTGGATGCAAGAAATGCGTGCATTGATGCAGCAAGCAGAAGATGAAAGCTGGACCGTTCGCGAATTACTATTCCGTGAACTACCAGAGGATTTATCCTTACCTCTTGAAGAAGAGGATGCCGATGATGCAATGCGAGATGACCCGATTTTTGCATTTGAATTACAAAAATCGCTGAAATCCTATATGGAGCAGCTTCAGGAGAAAAAAGGACTCCCTACTGTACAGGTTCCTACATCTTTGCAGGCAGAATTACGTCCTTATCAGCATGAGGGCTTTGAATGGCTTGTCTTTATGCGAGAACAAAAATTTGGTGCATGCCTAGCTGATGATATGGGTCTTGGTAAAACAGTTCAGCTTATTTCATATTTACTTCATCTTTATGAAACAACTGAGGATACAAAACCATCCATCATTATTTGCCCTACGTCTGTACTAGGCAACTGGCAAAAGGAACTTGCTCGTTTTGCTCCTTCCTTGAGTGTGCATACGCATTATCAGGCGAATCGAGCAAAGGAAGACGCTTTTAAACAGCTAGTAGGAAGAGAAAAACCACATGTAATTTTATCTACCTATGGCACGGTATCACAGGATGCAGAGTTTTTACAGGAAGTAGAATGGGCAACCGTTGTGCTAGACGAGGCTCAAAATATTAAAAATATGCAAACGCTACAATCAAGGGCTATTCGTAAATTACAAGGGACGCATCATATTGCTTTAACGGGTACGCCAGTAGAAAACCGTTTGTCGGAGCTATGGGCAATTTTTGACTTTATCCATAAGGGCTATTTAGGTAGCTTCGGTCGCTTTAATGAAGAATTTATTTTACCGATAGAACGAGATGAGTCTGAGTCACATAAACAGAAGTTACGTGCAAAAATTCAAGCATTTTTACTTCGTCGTACAAAGCGTGACCCACACTTACAGCTTAACTTACCAGATAAACAAGAGTCTCATGAATACTGCCCATTAACAACTGAGCAAGCATCTCTATACGAAGGATATATATTAGAGACGCTCGATCAACTGGAGCAATTAACAGGCTTTCAAAAGAAGGGACGCGTCTTAAAGATGCTCAGTAAGTTAAAGCAATTATGTAATCATCCTGCCTTGTATTTAAAAGAACCTTTCGAGGATGCCGAATCAATGCTTACTCGTTCTACGAAATTAGAACGTATCGTGCAAATGGCTACAGAAATCGTGGACAACGGCGAGCAGTGCCTCATTTTCACACAATATATTGGAATGGGGCAATTACTACAGCATTGTTTTAGTGAACTATATAATATTGATGCACCTTTCTTAACAGGTGCAATGCCTAAGCAGCAGCGTGACCGCTTAGTAGAGACTTTCCAGGCAGGAGATTTTCCTATATTTATCCTTTCCTTAAAAGCGGGTGGAACAGGGCTCAATTTAACAGCAGCAAATCATGTATTACACGCAGATCGCTGGTGGAATCCTGCCGTTGAAAATCAAGCGACAGACCGTGCATATCGAATTGGCCAAACACAATTTGTACAAGTGCATAAGTTTGTTACAATTGGTACTATCGAAGAGAAAATTGATAAAATGCTAGCCCAAAAATCTGCACTATCAGAAGAACTAATTCAATCAAGCCAGTGGTTAACTGAATTAGAAGATGACGAACTTCGTGATTTAATGAAACTCGATTTTTAAAGATGCGAGATGCGCCAAGAGCACAACGTTCTTGGCGCTCTTTTATTTCAGTGGATCTTACTGTTACTTCTTCCCCTACTTACTTCATATATATATTTAGTTGTGTTTAATATGCTCATTGCTGTGCGGTCTTCAGCAATGAACTTCGTTATGAAATGTAGACATCATCCTTTCTAAATCGATTACGGCGCAAGAATAGAAGGAGAATGGCGGATCAGACAACTTGTCCCTTGCCCCGTATGTAACAATTAGAGCTGCTATATTGCTGGCAATTGTACTTCTGCCTCAGGTAGCACAAAATCCTTTAAGCCTTCCTGCTCATCTGGTGGCTTTGGAGGCACAATTGCCCCTTCGCTATCCCTTTGCTTAAGCCGATAAAATCGGACATCTTCTACGACTACTTCTGTTATAAAAACCTTTGTGCTTTCTTCATTTAAAAATGATCTTGATTGAATTCGACCATTCACTCCAATTAATGAGCCTTTTCCGCAATATTTGACGATATGCTCTGCAAGCCTTCCCCATACTGTACAGAGAATAAAGTCAGCATCCACTTCCCCACGACTGTTTTTGTAATTGCGATTAATGGCTAGAGTAAAATGTGCTTGCACGCGATTTCCAGATAAGTGTCGTAACACTGGATCCTTTGTTAACCTTCCGACCAGTCCGACTTGATTCATTGATTCACCTCCTTTGCTTTTGATTGCTCTCATCTTACAAAAATTAATCCAACGTTGGCAAAAGTCGATTTTTATCATTTCCCTTAATTTTTAATCATAAATTGGATATATTAAGCATTTTACTTTTCATGTATTGAAAGATTTTTTGGGCAGAATGCTTTTCGCTGTAATAGCAAATGCTAATTGTTGAAATATGCAATTTCGCTGTTTTTGCAGATTGTGCGAAAACACAGCATTAATCTTATAATCAATGATGCATCGGCATAATTGATGCTGACGCTTCGCTTTCGCGCAGATATACAATGCGTCCGGAATCGGTGAAAGCGCAAGGCTAACTTAGCGGCAGCAACATGAGGTCCGACACGATGTCGGCCATTTCGGTAATGCCACGTGAGCTCCTCTATTTCAGCGGATGTTGAAAAGTGACTTAATACCGCTTCACCTCCCCCCTTTACCTGTCGCTACCAAAACACTTGCGGAATGAAGTAAAACAGAGCTAATTGAATATGTTATACTAAAAAGGATGACCGACTTAGGAGGATTTTACATAATGAAAACATTTAAGATGCTTTCCTTTGACCTTGTCACAAAAGACGGCATGCAACCTTTCCCTTTAGTCGATGGTGTTATTATTAACCAGGAGAATAGCCATCAATCTTGGATTCTCGAACTGTTTATGGAC
Source organism: Lysinibacillus sp. NPDC096382 (assembly GCF_044762845.1). NCBI lineage: Bacteria > Bacillati > Bacillota > Bacilli > Caryophanales > Bacillaceae > Lysinibacillus > Lysinibacillus sp. NPDC096382. The sequence continues at coordinate 77,990 of NZ_JBIWFC010000012.1, read as the reverse complement.
CGTCAATATCGTTCAATTTTTGATGAACTTTTAGCAAATGCTACTGTCTTTAATGTACGTGCGGTTATTTCATTTCCAGATAATGAGCCTGCTCCTTTCCAGGTTGTCGTACATACAGTTCAAGAAATCGGCGAGCACATCTCTGTCCTTTTAAAAGGGACACTAAAGACAAAACGCTCGAAATATGCTGAGCAATTACTAGCCGAATTACTAGTTGAGGGAGTTACGTTAGATAAGCTATTGGACCGTTTCTCACACGGTATGAAAGAACGACCAAAACTCAAAAATGATTGATCTCGATTTAACGATGCAAAAATTTGCATCGTTATTTTTTTATTGGACAGGTAGACTTTTAAGATAAATATACAAAAATTGTGTTTTCCAATTACCTGAAAACGCTCTTCCTAAGAATATTAGTAGTTCTTCGCGAGTGTTCACTTCTCTCCCGCGAGTATTGCTCTCCCACATTAAATGAAAAAAAGAGTGTTCCATTGGATGGAAACACTCTTTTTTATATTATCGCGTTACTTTTTCTTCGACGACCTTTTCTTTAACAACACCGTTTGCATTTGGTACATTATTATAGCCATTTGTACTATTTAAATCAGCATTTGTACCTGGTGTTGTTGTACCTGGTACTGTTGTTGTACCTGGTGTTGTTGTACCTGGAGTTGTAGTTCTTGGACCAGTAGTGCCTGGTGTTGTAGCTTCAGGTAGAACAGTGTTACGGTTAACACCATTAACGTCACGATTGTAAACGTCATTTCTTTCTTCTACTTTCTCAACACCTCGGCGAACGTCGTGTTTAACATTCTCCGCTGGTCTTGTTTCAACAGCTCTGTTTCCCCAGTTACAACCTCCAAGGAATAAAGCAGCAAGAATAATTGCCAAAAATGACATTCTCCACATAGAAAAATCCTCCTTTCTCGATGCTATGTCAACAAATACAATGTGTGTATTTGTGATCCTACATAGATTGCCCGGGAAAGGAGGGAACTATCCGATTTTTTTACAAACTATTTTTGTTTTTCTTTTAACAGTTGTTCAACGTATGCTGCTTCTGCTTTACAGTTGTAGCTATAATTTGTACCTAGCTCTTTTTGCATGGCCTCGATTGTTTCAATTTGCTTAGCTGTTGGTTCTTCATTTAAAATTTTTGCAATTACTTCATCAATTTTTAGCGCCATCTCTTCATGGAATTCAGTACTCATCAAAACATCTGCTGGGATTTTTTCGATCCATGCGGCATTATCTTGAAAATAAGTTTGCCAGCTAGCAATAAAGTCTTCCATAGAAAAACGCTCTTCTTTCCAATCGATACTTGCTAAGTATGATTCAAAAGATGTTGAAATCGAACGCGTAATGCTAATTTTAACACCTGAAGACAATTCCTTATACATCTATATAATCCTCCTACGTTTTAAAAACAAAACTAAAATTACATGTATTTCAATTTACAATCACATATACGCCATTGCATTTTTATAAAACATTTAAATAATCGTGATATCTTTAACTGCATTCACGTCACTAAAAGTACTGAATGTCATAAACTATTAAAAAGATTAACAGTAAAGACATTACTCGACATCATTATTTTATATCTTTTAGCCTATAATTGCAAATTAAGCCTGTTTTGGCTGTTCAGGCCCAATAGCAAATAAAATATCCGCTTCACATACTAGTTCTCCATCGACTGTGGCTACACCGTGACCTTTGCCCATTGCTCCACGTAGTTTCACGAACTCTACTTCTAATCGAAGTTGATCTCCCGGTACTACTTGGCGCTTGAAACGACAATTATCAATACCCGTCAAGAAAGCTAGACGACCTTTGAATTCATCTGCATTTAATAATGCTACACCACCAACTTGTGCTAGCGCCTCTACAATTAAAACCCCAGGCATTACTGGGTAGCCAGGGAAATGCCCATTAAAAAAGTCTTCGTTCATAGAGACGTTTTTTAAACCAACTGCACGCTTGCCTTCTTCTAATTCAACGATACGATCAACGAATAAAAAAGGATAACGATGCGGTAAAATTGCTTGAATTTGTTCTGCTGTTAACATTTTCTTTTCCCCCTTAATATCAATTTCGCCTTGGCGTAATGCGTTGAATAGAATCCGTGACATCCGCCGGAGGCTACATCTTTATTCATTAGGTGTTGGACACCTAATGAATAAAGATATTTTATGTAAACACAAAGCATGGTAAAGAATAATTTTATTCTTTACCATTCATAATATCAAATATATGCTGCCATGTTTCTGGTTTAAAAACGTCCATGGCTTTACCTTGTCCAATTACACTATAGCCAAACATTGCACCTACAACTGCGGCAATAACAACTAAGATGATAATAAGTACAACGCGAAGCCAAATCGGAATCAGCCGTATTTGCACCCAGCGAACCTCTCGTTGCTCTCCATTTGAGCGGTGTTCCTTCTCTTCTGGTGGCGTATCGGTTTCTTTTGTTTGCATAGAACCTCGACTTGAATCGTTTGTCATAGATTGTACTCCTCTTCATTACTTACTAAACAGTAATAACGGGTTTACTATCGAATACCATTAATGAGCCCAAGCATTTGGTCGGCTAAAGTTACAGCTCTTGCATTAAATTGATAAGAACGCTGCGTCTGAATTAAATCCGTCATTTCTTTTGAAAGATTTACATTCGACATTTCTAGCGAACCGCTCTGCATGCCAATTTGCTGACGATTTGCTCCTCGTAATTCAGTGACAACTTCAGCTTGTGTATATCCAAGCTGAGCTAGGTTATTCGGCAATCCAACATAGGCGCCAGAAATTTTCTCCATTAGCTGTGGCTTTTGGAACTCTGTCACTGCTACATCAGTACGAATAACATCTCCATTAGGATATGATGCTTCTAATACGCCTCCATCACGGATCGCGAAACTTTTTACATTATCCGGTAATGTAATAGCTTGTCCTGTTGAGTTTGCCAATGGATATCCATCTGCAGTTACAACCATTACTGTTCCATTATTTAATGGTGATAAATAAAAGTCACCTTGACGAGTATACACTGTTTTTGCGCCATTTTCACCATCTGGCATTAAAATATTGAAATATTGCTTTGGTTTTGTAAAGGCTAAATCAAGGTCACGATTTGTTGTTTGTAGAGAGCCTTGCTTTTGATTTGATTGGATTTGTCCAAGCATTGCACCTGATCCATAACGGATGCCAACAGGTGATTGTCGGTCAGCTCGGTCTTGCTTGTCATTATTATATTGCTGATAAAGCAATTCATTAAATGTAGCTTCTTGTGATTTATAGCCGAGTGTGCTGCTATTGGCAATGTTATTACTAATAGTATCTAGTTTATTTTGTAATTGCCCCATTGTGTTTGTTGCAGTCATCATTGTACGTAACATGTTCAAACGCCTCCAGTTTGCCTATTATACTTTCCCGATTTCATTTGCAGCCTTTTCCATACTGCGATCGTAAGCCTGTAACACTTTTTGGTTAGCTTCGAAAGCGCGATATGCTGTCATTAAATCAGTCATTGTACGACTAGAGTCTACGTTTGAGCCCTCTAGATAATTTTGACGCAGTGTAAAGGCTACGCCATTGGCACCGTAAGCTGTCGGTAAGTTCTCACCATCTTCTGTTCGAATTAAACCATTATCCTGCTTACGTAGCATGTTCGGATTCGCTGAAAATGATACTCCAACACGAGCTACTTGCTGATTATTAACATAAATTGCCCCGTTCTCATCTAGACGAAAATCATCATTCGGCAGCTGGATGCGTTGACCTCTGTCTGATAGCACATACAGTCCCTGTGGATTTACTAAATAGCCTTGGCCATCTAATGTAAAATTCCCGTTGCGTGTATATGCTTCGCCCCCATTTGGATGTGCTAAACGGAAGAAAATAGATCCAGAAGTGCCATCTTCATTTTGCGGTAAGTTTCCATCGATCAAAGCCATATCTGTCGTGAAATCAGTGCTATAGATTTGGCCTTGTATGTAATTTGGTAATGTTTCTTGCATATAAATCCCTGTATTTAATGCGCCAACTTGGCTCATATATTGAGAGCCTGCTTGCTGGTTAGCAGGTGCATTCGTTTTTCCTACACTTGACATGAGCATGTCAGGAAATGAGCGGATTGTTGATTGGTCTGCTTTAAATCCAGGTGTATTTGCATTTGATAAATTGTTGGTAAGTAATTCTGTTCGTCTTTGTTGTGCAATCATACCAGTTGCAACTGTATAAAACCCTTTAAACAAAGGAATCACCTCATTAAATTTTTATAAGGATGCGGGCACTCGATCAATGTTTTCAAGCATAATGCCTGTACCAATTGCTACACAATCCATAGGTTGATCTGCAATGAACACAGGTACTTTTAGCTCTTCAATTAATAGCTGGTCCATACCATGTAATAATGCACCACCGCCAGTAATAATAACCCCACGATCAATTATATCTGCTGATAGCTCTGGTGGTGTTTTTTCTAATACATTTTTTGCAGATTGAACAATCATAGCAACCGATTCATGTAATGCACGTTCAATCTCCTCTGAGTGAATCGTTATTGTACGCGGTAGACCTGTCACCATATCTCGACCACGAATGTCCATTGAATCATTTCGGCTACCTTTAAAGACTGTACCAATTGTAATTTTTATGGCTTCTGCAGTACGTTCACCTATTAGCAATTTATATTCTTTTTTAATATATTGTAAAATATCATTATCAAAAATATCTCCTGCCACTTTAATGGACTCACTCGTTACAATATCACCCATTGATAGGACTGCAATATCAGTTGTCCCGCCGCCAATATCAACTACCATATTGCCGCTAGGTTGGAATATATCCATACCTGCTCCAATAGCTGCAACTTTTGGTTCTTCTTCTAAGTATACTTTTTTTCCACCAGATTTTTCTGCAGCTTCACGAATCGCTTTTTGTTCAACACTAGTAATGTTTGTTGGACAGCAAATTAAAATACGTGGCTTAGCTAAAAATCCTTTGACGTTTAATTTGTTGATGAAATGTTTTAGCATCGCTTCTGTAACATCAAAATCTGCAATGACACCATCTCGTAGTGGACGAATTGCAGTAATATTACCCGGTGTACGCCCTACCATTTGGCGAGCCTCTTCTCCTACCGCTAACACTTTATTTGTTTTTTTATCAATCGCCACAACTGATGGTTCATTTAAGACGATTCCTTTGCCTTTAACGTGAATTAATACGTTCGCAGTTCCTAAGTCAATGCCTATATCTTTCGAAAACATTTTATAATTTCTCCTTCCCGCCATTTCCAACTACATAACGTTCGTTTTTATCTGTTTATCTAGAATATTTTATCATACTCAACTGGTAATTACACCTAATTTTAGTTAACCGAACTGCTTTCTTTCAATTATATGAACACTTCTTGAAAAGAAGAAATCGTTTCAGCACTTTTTTGACTCATCGCCTATCATGCGGTTGTTTTCCGTTCCGAATGGGCGCTTTGTTGTTGCTGCCGCTTCGTTACTCTGCGCTTTCGCACAGTTAAAACATTTGTTGCTGCCGCTTCGTTACTCTGCGCTTTCGCACAGTTAAAAAAATTTGTTGCTGTCGCTTCGCTTTCGCGCAGAGCAAAGCTTCTTGGGGGCGTCGGGGCAACAGGCGTTTTTTGTGCGAAAGCGTAGCGGTAGCAGGATGTTGGTCACGAAGCCGTTATCATAGGACATAATGCTTTTAGTCTTTTTACCCCTACACGCTTCGCTCTAGGGTCTCATCTATGACATTGTGATCTAAAAGGAATCGCCCATTATCCACTACAACCAACTAATATACACAATGTTTATCCCAATTTCGTACTCAGTCGATTTTATGTAAGGAAGCTTGTCCTTTGCATCAAAAAAAGAACGAATCAATCTTGACTCGTTCTTTCCTTCCACTTGTTTTTCGTTGCCTCTCCTCCACGAATATGACGTACGGCCTTATGGTAGGCGAGTATTTCCTTTACTTGCTCAGCTAATCCTTCATGAATTGTTGGCAGTCGCTCTGTTAAATCTTTGTGCACCGTACTTTTTGAATAACCTGTCATTTTCGCGAGGACACGCACAGTTTCACGCGTCTCAATCAATAATTCACCGAGGCGTATGCAGCGCTTCCGAATGTGCTCGTGCACGTTCTTCGTCCTTTCCACACAATTTCACAAATGGCATCAGATGCACGTCTGCGCATTTCTTCACCTTATGTGAGGACAAAGCTATTCAGAACACGTTTTACATTTTCACGATAAAATTCCGATTTTTTATGCATTTTTTAGTATTCATTTCTTTCAATGTAAAATTATCATTTACTATAGTTAAAATCTACGAATTTTCCTATCATCAATTATGCTAACGCTGAAAAGTGACTTAAACTAGCAGAAGTCTCCCACCTATAAAGGTGAGAGACTTCAATTAAAAGGCTAGTAATTTTTTCGGATTCATATATTTTCCGTTTTCTAGTACTTCAAAATGCAAGTTAACGCCAGCTGCTTGGTTCCACTCATTGTCAGTCGCTTTTCCAAGTAATTGACCTTGTGTTACCTCATCGCCTTCCTTGACAGCAATGTCTTTTACAGAGCTATAATGTGTTTCCTTACCATCTGCATGCTCAATAACAATTTTATTGCCTGTAAATGCGTCAAGTTTAACTTGTTTTACCTTACCACTTAGAGCAGCAAGTACTTCAAATTCTTCACCATTCATAGAAAGAGTAATACCGGAAGATGTCGTAAATGTTTGATTAAATACCATTAGTGCTTTTTCACGCGACTCTGCATTTGCTTCTACTTCATAAAACTCTTGTGAAACTTGCATCTTACTAAGATTCGCTTCCTTGAACGGGTACTTCATTGTTTCTGTTTTTGCATTTGTTTCAACTACAGGACCTGAATCTACTTCAGCTACGTTTGGTGACGGAGCTTCTTCTACTTTGGATACAAGACTATTGTAACCAAGTAGCAAACCTGCTAGCATTAGAGCACCACCAGCGTAAACTGCTGGCCAAAACCATGGTTTCTTCTGTAATTGAACTTTTTCATCTTGATTTTGAGAAGTTTTACTATTTTTATCCTCTCTCATTTTCATCACCTCTAGTGGCAGTGTGAACAACTAGAAGTTATTTTAAACATGCATCTATCTTTTTTATTTCAATATCTTGATAATAATAGTGTAAAATTTCGTCAGCAGTTTTCCCATCGCTAGCCATAGCCTCTGCTCCATATTGACTCATTCCTACCCCATGCCCGTATCCTTTCGTACTTACTTGCACTTTTCCAGCGGCAGAATTATAGGCAATTTTAAAATCCGTTGATGGTATTTCTAAAAGTGTTCGCACTTCTCGTCCTGACCACACATTCTTACCTAACTGCATGCGCTCAACACGTCCTGAATCATTTACAAATAACTGTACACGGTTGAAGTCACTTACCTGCCATTTCACAGGCCACAGTACATTCCATTCAGCTAATGTCCATTCTTTCATCGCTGAAAACTTTGGGGATGATAAATCCGAATTACTCGTAACACTTTGTAAATAAGGGACATCATTGCCACTAAAATCGTAGGCACTTTCTGTTTTTCCATTGCTCGTAGAATGAAACATTGCCGTAATTAATTCATTATTATATTGAAGAACTTGTCCTTTCGTTTCATTAATAGCCTCGACAATTTTCTTTTCATTCCCCGGGAAATTGCTAGTCCAATTCTCTTTTCTTTGCTCCTTATTGTAAAAAACTTGTCTAGCAACAGTAGGAGCGATAGCTATTTTACCGTAATTTGTCGATTTCAACGCGTAAGTCCGTGCTGCAATAGCTTGTGCCTTTAAAGCTTCTTTTTTAAATGAAACAGGCATTTCGGCAGCTACCACACCAGTTACGTAAGTTTCTAAAGGGATTTTCTCCTGTTGTCCCTCCACTTCTATGAATATTTCACAAGCTTGCTCTGTTGTTGCAGGCGAATCCTTAACCTTAAGTCTCTCACCAAATGCCACAGGGAGCATATATAATGCTCCAATCAAACAAATTATGCCTATACTCATTATCCATTTTTTCATAAGGAATAATATGCTGAAACTCTTCAAAATATGTGACCGTTGGTGAAGGGAACTTCAATATAGGATGGTAAACAGACTGAGGGCTGTATATGTAAAGGATGCTGAAAAGAAGCGTATTTCCGCCATATAAGAGGATGTTAATTCCTATTTATTAGAGTTTTTAAAACGTATGCCATGCTATTAGTTGATTGGAGTGGAGGCTGAGCGACTCCTTGGGGATCAGCGATAGAGGAACGAAGGCTAAAAGCATCACATCCTGTGATAACGCCTTCGTGACCAACATCGTGTTGGCCCGAGACCCTGCAGCGCAGCGGATGTTTTCTGTGCGAAAGCGTAGTGTTAACGTAGCGGCAGCACCAAATGTTTTCTGTAGCGAAAGCGAAGCGGCAGCTACAAATGTTTTGACTGTGCGAAAGCGTAGCGACAGCAGCACCAAAAGCAGCTCATCGGACACCCCTAGGAAGCTCTGCTCTGCGCGAAAGCGTAGCGTCAGCAACAAAGCGCCCAGCCGGAACGGAAATCAACCTCACGTTATGAAGATAACCAATTATAAAACTCTCCCCAGCATGGATTAAACTAAAAAGAAAAAACCCTCTGCTCGTAAGCAGAGGGTTTATAAATTTATTTACTTTGTTGGTAATTCAACAGTTGTTTTCTCTTTAATGATAACTTCCTCAACTGGTACACGTTCAATTTGCGCGCCAAGTGCAGCCAGCTTGCCATGGAAATCGACATAACCGCGATCTAAATGATGAAGCTTTGTCACTCTAGTCACACCTTCAGATACAAGACCTGCTAAAATTAATGCAGCCGCAGCTCGTAAATCAGTCGCCATTACTTCAGCACCCTGAAGATTTACAGGCCCTTCGATAAACACAGAACGTCCTTCTATTTTAGCACCGGCATTCATGCGACGGAACTCCTCAACATGCATAAAACGATTTTCAAATACCGTTTCCGTAATAATACTCGTACCTTCAGCAGTTAACATTAAGGCCATCATTTGAGATTGCATATCTGTCGGGAAGCCTGGATGTGGCATAGTTTTAATATCAACAGCTTTTAATGTTTTAGGAGCACGTACACGTATTCCTTCATCAAGCTCAGTTATTTCTACACCCATTTCACGCATCTTTGCAATTAATGCTGTCATATGTTCAGGAACAGCATTTACAATCGTTACATCCCCTTTTGTAATTGCTGCTGCAACCATAAATGTGCCAGCTTCAATACGGTCAGGAATAATATGATGTTCTGTTCCATATAATGTATCGACTCCTTCGATACGAATCGTATTCGTACCTGCACCGATGACACGCCCCCCCATACTATTAATGAAGTTTGCAAGATCAACAATTTCAGGTTCTTTCGCAGCATTTTCAATTACAGTTGTTCCTTGCGCTAAGGCTGCAGCTGTCATAATATTTTCAGTTGCCCCAACGCTAGGGAAGTCCAAATACACATTTGCGCCTTTTAAACGACCTTCCGCCTTCGCCTCTACATATCCATGACCAAAAGAAATTTTTGCTCCCATAGCTTCAAAGCCCTTTAAATGTAACTCAATTGGACGTGAACCGATTGCACAGCCCCCTGGTAAAGCAACACGAGCATAGCCATTTCGAGCAAGTAAGGAACCCATCACTAAAATTGATGCACGCATTTTACTGACAAATTCAAATTGGGCTTCACTAGAAAGTTCTTTTGTTGTATCTATATATACTGTATTATCCTCAGGTATATATGTAACTGCCGCATTTAGACTTTTAAGTACTTCATTTATAGTAAAGACATCTGCTAAGTTAGGGACTTCTTTAATTACATTTTCTCCTTTAGAAGCAAGTAAAGCCGCTGCTAGGATTGGTAACACCGCATTTTTTGCGCCCTCTACGCGCACTTTTCCCTGTAGCTTTTGGCCGCCAGTCACTATTATTTTTTCCACCCTATGTCCCTCCGAATTCAATCTATTAATCTATCAAAACTTTATTTTAAAAAGAAGTATAATGTCATAATCAGTAAACAAACAACTCTATAGTACAACTTTTCTTACGCTCGTTCAAGCTTCCAAATCACTATTTTACGTCATTTATTGATATTTTGCTATTTATTTATTGTACGCATGATTTTTTTTTTTGTGAATGACCAATAACACGGAAGAAAGGCGTTAATTTCTAATATCTACCCAAGTATTTGTGAACAAAAACCAAATCTAATGGATTTATATCAATTATTTCGAAGAATAATTGCGTCCGAATTCATCTCATCACCTTAAAAGATGGGAGACTTCTGTACCTGTCGCTACGACTGCTTTCGGTACAAAAAACATCTGTACCTGTCGCTACGCTTACGGTACAAAAAACATCTGTAGCTGGTGTTTCACTTTCGCTAAGAAAACACTTGTTGGAAAAATTTAACTAATTTTTACATATTTCAAAGGACCACATAAATTATATTATAAAGCCCTGTGAAACATGTAAATTTAATTACTAACGTATAGATAGTAATAAGGGGCTATTAAAATAAATATGGCAGCTTCCCTGACCAATTTGAAATTTGCAGAAAGAAATTAGAAACGGCTGATCCTATCGCAATACTCAATAAAATATAAATTAATTGGATTTGAAAAACATTATTCTTCTTAAAGATTTTTTCTAGCATAAACGCTTGTAGCGCATAAAAAGTTATAGCGATAAAAAATATATGCGATAAAATCCCTATTAAAGCTTCCTGTCCTATTGCCTCATATATTTCCATGTTGGTTCCTCCAAATTAATTCCTCTAGCGTTACTCTCAAACGGTAGCACAATGTTAAAAAACGGACAGATGTTGAATCTGCCCGTTAAAATTTGAATTAGATATTACCCTCATGAACGTTGATACGATTCAACGCACGTTTTAATGCTAGGTCAGCACGTTTGAAATCAATGTTATCTTGTTTACCTTGAAGACGACCTTCAGCACGTTTAACGGCTTCTTTAGCACGTTTAACATCAATGCTTTCAGCAATTTCAGCAGATGGCGCTAAAATTGAGATTTTTTCAGGGCGAACTTCAATGAAACCACCGCTTAAAGCAATAAGTTCAGTAGAACCGTCTTCTTTTTTAAGCTTCACTGCACCAATTGCAAGTGGAGCAACCATAGGAATATGGCCTGCAAGAACACCGATTTCACCTGAAGTTGTTTTAGCGATTACCATTGATACTTCAGAATCGTATACTGGGCCGTCGGGAGTGACAATATTGACTAGAACTGTCTTCATATTTTTTCCTCCTCGTCCCTAGTATTAAACCTCTACGCCCATGCTTTTCGCTTTTTCAACTACTTCATCAATAGAACCAACTAGACGGAAAGCATCTTCTGGTAGGTGATCCCATTTGCCATCAAGGATTTCCTTGAATGAGCGAACAGTTTCTTTAACAGGTACATAAGAACCTTTTTGACCAGTAAATTGTTCCGCAACGTGGAAGTTTTGAGATAAGAAGAATTGAATACGACGAGCACGTTCTACTGTTTGTTTATCTTCATCAGATAATTCATCCATACCTAAGATAGCAATGATATCTTGTAATTCACGGTAACGTTGGATTGTACGTTGTACGCCAGTAGCGATTGCGTAGTGCTCAGCGCCTACGATTTCTGGTGATAAAGCACGAGAAGTCGAAGCTAATGGGTCAACCGCAGGGTAGATACCCATTTCTGATAATTTACGCTCAAGGTTAGTAGTTGCATCTAAGTGGGCGAAAGTTGTAGCTGGAGCCGGGTCAGTATAGTCATCGGCTGGTACATAAATTGCTTGAATAGAAGTTACAGAACCTTTGTTAGTAGATGTGATACGTTCTTGTAATTTACCCATTTCAGTTGCAAGTGTTGGTTGGTAACCTACCGCAGAAGGCATACGACCTAATAGGGCAGAAACCTCAGAACCTGCTTGTGTGAAACGGAAGATATTGTCGATGAATAAAAGTACGTCAGCACCTTGCTCATCACGGAAGTATTCTGCCATTGTAAGACCAGTTAAAGCTACACGCATACGTGCACCTGGTGGCTCGTTCATTTGACCGAATACCATCGCTGTTTGCTTGATAACGCCTGAATCGCTCATCTCGAAGAATAAGTCGTTCCCTTCACGAGTACGCTCACCTACACCAGCGAATACAGAGATACCTGAGTGCTCTTGTGCGATGTTATTGATTAATTCTTGGATTAATACTGTTTTACCTACACCGGCACCACCGAATAGACCGATTTTACCACCTTTGATATATGGTGCTAATAAGTCTACTACTTTGATACCTGTTTCAAGAATTTCAACTGTAGTTGAAAGTTCATCGAAAGATGGTGCTTCGCGGTGAATTGAATCACGACGAACGTCAGCTGGAATCTCTTCACCTAAGTCGATTACTTCTCCTAGTACGTTGAATACACGACCTAGAGTAACTTCACCAACTGGTACTGAGATAGCTTTTCCTGAGTCTGTTACTTCTGCTCCACGTTGTAAGCCATCAGTAGATGACATTGCAATTGTACGAACAGAATCATCACCTAAATGAAGAGCAACTTCTAAAGCAAGAATTGTTGGTTCTTCATTAGGACGTTCAATCTTAACTGTTAATGAGTTATAGATTGCTGGTAATTGGCCATTGTTAAATTTTACGTCAACAACTGGACCCATTACTTGAATAACATGTCCTTTATTCATTACTGTGTACCCTCCTATCGTATTCTTATACGACATTGGGAAGCTGGGCCTATTCTAAGGCTGCAGCTCCACCAACGATTTCTGTAATTTCTTGTGTAATTGCTGCTTGACGTGCACGGTTATATTGCAATGAAAGGTCTGAAATAAGATCAGATGCATTATCAGTTGCATTTTTCATAGCAGTCATACGAGAAGCATGTTCACTTGCTTTCCCATCTAATAATGCGCCATAAACTAAGCTTTCCGCGTATTGTGGAAGTAATACTTCTAGAATTGCTTCACCAGATGGTTCAAATTCGTAAGAAGCATTACTGCTAGCAGGTGCAAGATCTGTTAATGGAAGAAGTTTTTTCTCTGTCACTTCGTTAGCAATTGCGCTGACAAAGTGATTGTAGTACATATAAAGTTCATCATACGTACCATCAGTGAACATACCAACAGCTTTACGAGCGATTTCTTTAATATCAGCAAATGATGGTTGGTCCGGAAGACCGACAACATCGCTGATGACATTATGATCACGTTTCACAAAGTAGTCACGAACAACACGACCTACCGCTAAAATAACGTATTCGTCTTTTGATTTATGACGCTCGTCAATTGTACGTTGTACTTGACGTAGGATACTTGAGTTGTAAGCACCTGCAAGACCACGGTCAGAACCAATGACTAAGTAAGCTGTTTTCTTAACAGGACGAGCAGTTAACATTGGATGTCCACTGTCTTTTGTTCCTGAAGCGATCGCGCCTACTACGTCCTGAATTTTTTCCATGTAAGGAACGTACGCTTTAGCGTTTTGCTCTGCACGACGTAACTTTGAAGAAGAAACCATCTGCATCGCTTTCGTAATTTGTTTCGTACTCTTTGTAGAATTAATACGACCTTTAATTTCGCGTAAGTTTACCACTGGTATTTCACCACCTTTTGTTTTTTAATCAAGTGACTAGCTCGAACTTATTCTGATTTAGCGAAAGTTTTTTTGAAAGCATTTAGTGCTTCTACATAATCCGCATCAGGAGCAAGCTCTTTTGTAGTACGAACGTGATCTAAAACGTTTGTGTGGTTTGTATCTAACCAGCTTAAGAATTCACCTTCAAAGCGAACGATATCTTGTACTGGAATATCATCTAAGTGACCTTTAGTTAATGCATAAAGGATGGCAACTTGTTTTTCAACTTTAAGTGGTTTGTTTAGGTCTTGTTTAAGAACTTCAACCGTACGTTTACCACGCTCAAGTTTAGCAAGTGTGATTTTATCTAAATCAGAACCGAATTGAGCAAATGATTCAAGTTCACGGAATGCAGCTAAGTCAAGACGTAGTGTACCCGCAACTTTTTTCATCGCTTTAATTTGAGCAGATCCACCTACACGTGATACAGAAAGACCGGCGTTGATCGCTGGACGTACACCTGAGTTGAATAAGTCAGATTGTAAGAAAATTTGTCCATCAGTAATTGAGATTACGTTAGTTGGGATGTATGCAGAGATATCCCCAGCTTGTGTCTCAACGAATGGAAGAGCTGTAATAGAACCATTTTGATATGTTTCATTTAACTTCGCAGCACGTTCAAGTAAGCGGCTGTGTAAGTAGAAAACATCACCAGGGTATGCTTCACGACCTGGAGGACGGCGTAGAAGAAGTGAAAGTTCACGGTAAGCTGATGCTTGTTTAGAAAGATCATCATACACGATTAATACGTGCTTACCTTGTAACATGAATTCTTCTGCCATAGAAACACCAGCAAATGGTGCTAAGTATAGTAATGGAGCTGGTTGAGATGCAGCAGCAGTTACAACGATTGTATAATCTAATGCACCGTGCTTACGTAACGTTTCAACTACACCACGTACAGTTGATTCTTTTTGACCGATAGCAACGTAGATACAAATCATATTTTCGCCATCTTGGTTTAAGATTGTATCGATTGCTACAGATGTTTTACCTACTTGACGGTCACCGATGATTAACTCACGTTGACCACGACCGATTGGTACTAAAGCGTCAATCGCTTTGATACCAGTTTGTAGTGGTTCGTGTACTGATTTACGAGCCATTACACCGAAAGCTGGACTTTCGATTGGACGAGATTTTGTTGTGTTGATTGGACCTTGTCCATCCACTGGTTGACCAAGTGGGTTTACAACACGGCCAATTAGTTCTTCACCAACTGGTACTTCCATGATACGACCTGTACGACGAACTTCATCGCCTTCTTTGATGTCAGCATATGGACCTAAGATTACGATACCAACGTTACCTTCTTCTAGGTTTTGAGCCATACCCATAACACCGTTAGAGAACTCTAGAAGTTCTCCAGCCATGGCGTTGTCGAGGCCATGAGCAAGAGCGATACCGTCACCAATACGGATAACTGTACCAACTTCGCTTACTTTAAGTTCAGATTCATAATTCTCAATCTGTTGTTTAATCAGACTGCTGATTTCTTCAGCCTTGATGCCCATGTATGTCACCTCTCACATTTCTAAATTATTAACCGATTAATTCACGTTTTAGGCGCTCAAGCTTGTTCGCTACTGAGCTATCATAAATATGATTACCGATTTGAACACGAATACCACCAAGAAGTGATGGATCAATTTCGTTTGTAATGTTTAATGTTTGTTTCCCTACAAGTTTCGCAAATGTTGTAGAAATATTAGCGCTTTCTTCAGCAGAAAGTGCACGAGTAGAGAATACTGTTGCATCTGCAGAACCTTGTGCCTGTGCAGCAAGCTCAGCATATGCGTTCGCAATAAGCTTCACTTCGTTTACACGTTTTTTCTCAACAAGTAGTTGAACTGTGTGTAAAACCTCTGGCGTTGCACTTGCAAAGATTTCAGCTACCATTTGTTTCTTACGTTCGATAGAGAACTTAGGAGCATTTAAAAGTTTTAAAAAATCAGGAGATTCTTTGACAACCTTTGTTAGCTCATTTAAGTCTGCTCCAACTTCAGCAAGAATGTTTTTTTGTTGCGCTAATTCAAAAAGCGCTTGTGCGTAACGTTTTGCTACAGTTGAATTACTCATCGAGCTTCCCCTGCCTTCGCAATCGTCTCTTCAATTAGAGCACGGTTGTCTGCCTCAGAAATCTCTTTGCTAAGGACTTTAGATGCTGCAAGTACAGATAATGAAACGACTTCATCACGTACAGCCGCAATAGCTTTTTCTTTTTCAGACTCAATTTCACGTAAAGCCGATTCTTTTAAGCGGTTTGCTTCATTGCGAGCTGCAGTAAGAATTTCTTCTTTTTGCATTTCGCCTTGCTTCTTAGCGCCTTCAACAATCGATTGTGCTTCCGTACGAGCTTCTTTAAGAAGGCTCTTTTGTTCTTCTAAATATTGATGCGAATCTTTGCGCGCTTTTTCAGCTGCTTCGATTTCACTAGCTACTAATTCTTCACGTTGTTGCATGATGCCCATAAGTGGACCCCAAGCGAACTTTTTAAGTAATAGCATTAGTAATAAGAAGATAACTAATGTTGCGGCGATATCACCACTATTGAAACCAGGACTAGCATTGCCTAGTACAAGATTATCTAAAAACACGATTGTTTCACTCCCTTCAAGAGCTTTAACTTCAACATAATAATTTAATTACTTGAAAAACTACCTATTTTAAAAAGCTATATTTACACATAGCTTTTATCCGTTACAAAATGAAGGGCGAAGTTTCATCTGGAGATTTCTGCTTCGCCACTAAAATTCAGTGTACAACTGAATTATTGTTTGTTCATTACGATGAATGCGATTACTACTGCGATGATTGGTAGGGCTTCAACTAATGCTACCCCGATGAACATTGTAGTTTGAAGAACGCCACGAGCTTCTGGTTGACGAGCGATACCTTCTACTGTTTTTGAAACGATAAGACCGTTACCGATACCTGCGCCAAGTGCACCTAGACCGATTGCGATTGCTGCTGCTAATAAACCCATTTGAAAATTTCCTCCTTGGAATTGTTTGTTTTTTTTGTTTAAGCATAAGATATATGCTTTATATTAATGGTCATCGCTCACTTTATGAGCCATGTAAACCATTGTTAACATTGTGAAGATAAAGGCTTGGATAAAGCCGATGAAAATAGAGAAACCTTGCCACGCCATCATTGGAACAATTGCTCCGATGAATCCGATTGGACCCGTAACAGCTAAACTTGCGATTAAGCCAAGTAAAATCTCACCTGCATAAATGTTACCGTAAAGACGAAGACCTAATGTTAACGTGTTCGCAAACTCTTCAACAATTTTTAGCGGGAACATGAATGACATTGGTTTGAAGAATGTACCAACATAATGGCCTGTCCCCTTCATTTTAATACCATAGAAATGTGTTAGGGCTAAAATCATTGCTGCAAGAGTCATTGTAACAGTTGGGTCAGCTGTAGGAGATTTCCACCAAAGTTCGCCGTTATAGGCGATAGAGAACGGAAGACCTAATAAGTTTGATACCGCGATAAACATAATTAGCGTGATACCTAAAATATGGAATCGTCCACCAGTTTTCCAGTCCATATTGCTTTTGATGATGCCCTTTACGAAATCCATAATCCATTCCATAAAGTTTTGCATACCTGTAGGTTTTAACTTTAGGCTTCTAGTTGAGATAAATGCGATTAAGAAAACGACTAGAGCCGCAACTAGTAACATCATTACAGTTGAAAGGTTGAATGTTAGATTAAAAAGACCAAAATCAACCACTTGCAATGGAGCTTCATGATTCATTGTTATTTTTCACCTCTCTTTCTAATTTAAAGCACATTAGCGGTTCCTTACACGTGACACAATTCTCTCGACAAAGAGAAAAACGTACGGAATCATTAGCCCTATGACCGTGCTAATTAAGTGAAAATAGTTTGGCAACGAAATGGCTAGAGCGACTGCCGCTACACCTGATCCAAAGCGAAACATTGTACCAAGCGAGCCTATTTTCTTCCCTTCACTAATGGATCGATCAAACTTCTCCATACGGCGAACTAAAATCCAAAAATTATACGTACCAAAGAATGCACCGATTGCGATGCCCGCAAAAAACGTCTGATAGGGCGTAAATCCCCAGCCTAATGCACAGAGTGCGAGCAAAAAAAATAACGCTCTCTTCTGCACAGCAAAAATGTGATGCAAATCTAGCATTGGTTTATAATCTCCTGAATCAATTTTTCGAGTAAAGAAACGTTTGCTGACCACTATGTGAAATCAGAAAAGAGCAGTGAAAAACACTACTCACAGCGGAATAGTAACGGGAGAGCGTCATTTTGAAATTACAGGTGTAAATCCCAAAAAATATCTTACACCCCGAAACGCACAAAACGTTGCAAATCGACAGTTTTTGGTTTGAACTGTCAATTTAGTAGAAACTTGATGTAACAAGTGTTTCAACCTCTATTTACGATTTGAAACCCTTATCATTATTACCCTTTGTAAGCATACAATAGGAGATATTTGAAGTCAATTAGTAAAGGAGAAAAACTTCACAGCCACTATACTCTTGTCAAATTGTTGACAAATTTGTGTATGAAAATTCATAGCTTCAAAATCAATGTTCACGTTTGTGCAAAAAAAAGCTAATCTACGACACAATTATGCTCGCAAATTAGCTCACCTATCACAATTAGTACATTAGACTTATTTTTCGATTTCAAAAAGGGATATTACTTGCTTTTTTGTAAAAATTCCAGAAGCGCCTTCACAATACGTTCAGAAGCATGTCCATCACCATAAGGATTTGATGCTTTTGCCATTACTTCATAGGCATTTTTATCTTCTATTAATTGCTTAGCTAGAGAGTAGATTGTTTCTTCTTCCGTGCCTGCTAGCTTTAGAGTCCCTGCTGCAATACCTTCTGGGCGCTCTGTTGTATCTCTAAGTACTAAAACTGGTTTACCTAATGAAGGGGCTTCTTCTTGAACGCCACCAGAATCAGTTAAAATCATATAAGAATTAGCCGCAAAGTTATGGAAATCGAAGACCTCAAGAGGTTCAATTAAATGTACACGCGGATGATCTCCTAAAATTTCATTAGCTATTTCTCTTACAGCTGGGTTCATATGAACTGGGTAAACAACTTGTACATCCTCATGCTCTGCTAAAATTCTAGTAATCGCTCTAAACATATGACGCATAGGCTCACCTAGATTTTCACGACGATGTGCTGTCAATAGAATCATACGATCTGACCCTATTTTTTCTAACACAGGGTGTGTGTAATGTTCATTTACTGTTGTAGCTAATGCGTCGATAGCAGTGTTACCAGTAACAAAAATTGTTTCTGGGTTTTTATTTTCATCTAAAAGGTTTTTCTTAGATACTTCCGTTGGTGCGAAATGAAGGTCAGCCATAACACCTGTTAACTGGCGGTTCATTTCCTCTGGGTATGGTGAATACTTATTCCAAGTTCGAAGACCTGCTTCTACATGTCCGATTGCAATTTGGTTATAAAATGCAGCTAGACTTGCAATGAAAGTTGTTGCTGTATCACCATGCACTAAAACAATATCCGGTTTTGCTTCTTTCATGACTTTGTCTAAGCCCTGTAATGCATTAGTCGTCACGTCAATTAATGTTTGACGATCCTTCATAATATTTAAATCGTAGTCTGGTGTAATTTTAAATGTTTCTAAAACTTGATCGAGCATTTGGCGATGTTGTGCTGTTACCGTCACAATCGATTCTATTTGCTCAGGATACTTTTGTAATTCCAATACAAGTGGAGCCATTTTAATAGCCTCTGGTCTCGTACCGAAAATCGTCATTACTTTCCATTTTTTCGTCAAAACGATTTGCACCGTCCTTTGTTTTATTTGTATGAAAAGTGCTTACCCCCATTGATCGTCATCATATGAAGCAAGTGTCGGACTTCAAGAGAAGTAATTCGCCTAACATACTATGAAACGTCCTTCAATATTGAAGGACGCTCCCAAAAGTTATAAGTTTCCTAAAAATTACATACTAAATCTATTTTTCATTGGTTTATCATATAACGTGAGGTGAACCTTGTTATTACCGTTGAAAACTGTTCAGTATTATTTCGTTCCGAATAAACGGTCGCCTGCATCACCTAAACCAGGGACAATGTAGCCATGGTCATTTAGTTTTTCATCAAGTGCTGCAATATAAATATCTACATCTGGATGATGTTCTTGAATTTCTTTTACTCCCTCTGGCGCAGCGATTAAGCACATAAATTTAATGCTCTTCGCACCACGTTTTTTCAGTGAGTTAATCGCTTCCACTGCTGATCCACCTGTTGCAAGCATTGGGTCTACAATGATGAAATCACGTTCTTCTACATCTGCAGGAAGTTTTGCATAGTATTCTACAGGTTTTAAAGTTTCTGGATCACGATAAAGACCGATATGACCAACTTTAGCCGCTGGAATTAAATTTAATACACCATCTACCATGCCAATACCTGCACGTAAAATCGGTACAATCGCAATTTTCTTACCAGAAAGTACTTTTGTTTTAGCAACTGTAACAGGTGTCTCAATTTCAATTTCCTCTACTGGCATATCACGTGTAATTTCGAATGCCATTAATGTTGCAACTTCGTCTACAAGCTCACGAAATTCTTTTGTTCCTGTATTCTTATCACGAATATAAGTTAACTTATGTTGGATTAGTGGATGATCAAATACGTATACTTTGCTCAAAGGGATTCTCTCCTAACAGTTCGGATTCATTTTTATCTCACCTAGTATAACAGAAAAAATGAGTCGTCTCAAAAATAAATTCGGGACAACTCCTTTTCAAGAATGTTCGCTACATATAATAGCGATTATTTATCGAGTATTGCATCTAACTGCTCTATTGTCATCGGCTTGTAATAGAAATAACCTTGTCCTACTGTACAGCCGAGTGCACGTAAAATCTCAACCTGCTCTTTATTTTCAATGCCTTCTGCGACGGAAGTCATTCCTAAGTTTAATGCTAACTGAATAATGGATCGGACAATAGCAAGTGTCGCAGCATCATTAATATCATTAATAAAGCTTCGATCTATTTTTAATTCAGTAAACGGCAGTCTTTGTAAATAACTTAGTGATGAAAAACCTGTTCCAAAATCGTCCACCGAAGTTTTAAAGCCGTACTCCTTTAATTCCTGGATAATAGAAAAAGCAGTCTGAAAATCAACTAATCCAATATTTTCTGTTACTTCTAAAATGATGTATCTCGGTTCAATATCGTATTTCTGAACGAGCTCCAGTGTATCCTGTACAAAATTTTCATAGTAAAAATGATTAGGCGAAATATTTACTGCTACCTTCACTAATTTTTTCCCTAATCTTTTGCGCTCTGCTAGCCACGAAAGGGCTATCTCTAATATTTGAATATCGATTTCGCGTACCTTTCCTGCACTTTCAGCCACTGGAATAAAAATTGCGGGAGACACGAAACCGAGTTTTGGAGAAATCCAGCGGGCAAGCGCTTCAATACTTTGAATTTCACCTGTCTGTAAATCAACCTTTGGCTGTAAATTCACCGAGATTTCTTTATTTTTTATTGCTTGTGCCAAATGGTTTAATACAGTCATTTGCTGCTCAAGCACATCATTTCTTTCTTGTGTGAATATTTCCATATGAGTACCTGGTTTATTGGTAGCGAAGGATACAGCATTATCTGCAAAGCGAATCGCATCAGCAATTTTTATGTCATGGTTATAAAAAGCAATTCCAGTCTTTAGTGTAATATAAATTTGCTTTCCACCCACAATAAAGGGCTGACGAATAATCTCTTTTATCCGCCTTTTATAATAGAAAAAATCTTCATCCGATGTCGCATTTGTAATGATTAAACTAGAGCTTGTAAATCTAGCAATATATTCGTTTTGATCATACTTCTCTTCATTTAGGCGTTTAGCAATTTGTCTTAAAAGTTCATCTCCCGCTTCACGACCATATAACTCGACAATTTGATGGAATTCGCTCGGCTTTAAGATTTTGATATTACCCTTTTGGCTGTATTCTTTTTCTACCATGTTTAAAAAACCATGTCGATTAGGCAGCCCTGTTGTGATATCGATATAGACTAAGTCCCATATCTTTTTTTGTGTTTTTGCATATGAGTTTGCCAATGCAACAAGTGCACCGATTTTTCGGAGCATGCTTTCAAAAGTCTTTTGATCAGTACTAGAATGTTGCCTTAAAAATATCGCGAACAATCCAATTGCTTGATGTTGTTGATTGTATATTGGCATAAACAAACCAAATGGCATTTCAGATGAATTAGCAAACATTTTATGTTCTATTGGAATATCAATTTCATCCAACCTCTTAACTAGAATAGATGTCTCCTCTTGCATAACTCTCTTGAAAAATTCTTTGTTATCACAACGCTCCGGCAAATCTTTTATTTTGTCGTTCCCTTTAAAAATTCGTAATTGATCTGCCTCTGTTTTAACAAGTACCATACTTGATATTTTCTGCATAAAAAATTGATCTAGACTACTGCAAATAACGCTCATCTTTTTATCGAAGGAATAGTCCTTTTCAATCGCTTCGTACATCGTTTTCTCAAGGCGCATTAAAAATTCTTCGGTCTGATAGTAAGTAACTTCCTTAACAACTACTAGCACAAATAATGTTTCATTTTTATTATTTTGAAATGGGAGTGCTTGTATCTCTGCCCGAAAAGGAGATTTATCGAAGCAACTATGATGCAACTTTTCTTGTACTATGGCTCCGCTATGTATTTTATTTTTAATCATTTCAATAGTTGTCTGTTCTTCGTTTGACATCAATGAAAAATAATCGATATTTATTATTTGCGAATGAGTAGTATTTGTAAGTGTACAAAAAGAATCATTACATTCTAATATGCAATTGTTATTTGTTGCATCAAAAATAACGTAACTTTCTTTAGAATTATCACCTAACCTACGAATTGTATTTAAAAGAATTGCATGTTCTATGATCATTGTATTAGTAACCATTCAGCCCCTCCTCCCTTTATCTCCATCAATATACCTCGACATAATCGCTGAAAGAAGTTAAATCTCTCTTACATTGTATATAAATATTCAATAAATTGTCACTTTTTTGAACATAGTTCTGGACATTATTTGTCTCTCTCTATTATATAATATATCCTTTCCTACTAAGTTTATGTAAATAAATTCAAAAATTAGAGTATTTTATTTCCAAATCAGCAAAAACAGCTCACCACCGAAACGGATCGTCAATTCCATTCCACTTTAGATAACATATTTCTGTGCGAAAGCGAAGCGACAGCCACAATAAGAAGTGGGTCACGAGGAATCCTTAAAGGATATCACCCCCACTCTATAGCCCATCCGTGACGCAATCCTCAATAAATCGCCCAACCTTCACTAAAGACAATTGCAAAAAAAGCTGTGGTTAAAGTGCATTTACCACTTTAACCACAGCTTTATCTAATCAATTATGCACCGGCATAACTACGTCCGGAGGCTTTAATTCTTTCAGCATGCTGAAAGAGTTTAAATTAAACGTATAATGGATGTTTATCAGTTAATGCTTTTACGCGAGCTTTTGCTTCAGCTTTTACTGCTTCATCTTCCGGATTTTTAAGAACCGTAGCAATAATACCACCTACTTCTTTCATGTCTTCTTCATTGAAGCCACGAGATGTTACTGCCGGTGTACCAATACGGATACCAGAAGTTACGAATGGAGATTCTGTATCGTAAGGAATTGTATTTTTATTTGTTGTAATGCCTACTTCATCAAGTACGTGCTCTGCTACTTTTCCTGTTAGACCAAGAGATTTCACATTAAGAAGTAACAAGTGGTTATCTGTACCACCAGATACAATTTCAACACCTTCTGCAATTAATACTTCTGCTAAAGCTTTTGCATTCGCTTTAATTTGTTTTGCATACTCTTTGAATTCTGGTTGTAATGCTTCACCGAATGCTACAGCTTTTGCTGCGATTACGTGCATTAATGGTCCACCTTGGATACCTGGGAATACAGATTTATTAAGCTTTTGTTCCCATTCTTTCGAAGCAAGGATTAAACCACCACGTGGGCCACGTAATGTTTTATGTGTTGTAGATGTTACAAAATCAGCGTATGGCACTGGTGATTGGTGCTCACCAGCAGCTACAAGACCAGCGATATGTGCCATATCCACCATGAAATATGCTCCTACTTCATCAGCGATTTCACGGAATTTAGCAAAATCGATTTCTCGTGGGTACGCAGATGCACCTGCAACAATTAGTTTTGGCTTATGTTCTAACGCTTTTTGGCGTACATCTTCATAATCGATTACTTGAGTATCTTTTGTTACGCCATATTCAACGAAGTTATATAGAATACCTGAGAAGTTTACAGGAGATCCATGTGTTAAGTGACCGCCATGAGAAAGATTCATCCCAAGTACAGTATCACCCGGTTCTAAAATCGTGTGGTATACAGCCATGTTTGCTTGTGCACCAGAGTGTGGTTGTACGTTTGCATACTCTGCTCCAAAGATTTCTTTCACACGATCACGTGCGATATCTTCCACAACATCTACGTGTTCACAGCCGCCATAGTAGCGTTTACCTGGATAACCTTCAGCATATTTATTTGTTAGAACAGAACCTTGTGCTTCCATTACTGCTTCAGATACAAAGTTTTCTGATGCGATTAACTCAATATTTGCTTGTTGACGTTTTTTTTCCGCAAGAATTCCGTCTAATACTGCTTTGTCTTGTACTGCTAATTTTTCGTATGCCATGTTTGAAAAAGCCTCCTAAGTATAATCGTTCTTTGTATACCACTGATTTCAGAGGTAATTTTATTTATATACTGCACGCTCTCCGCCAATCAGCTTTGGACGTGTTGTTGCAATTGTCACAACCGCTTCTCCTACCATTCGCACAGAAGTACGAACTGGAACAGCTACTGCCTTTAAATGCATACCTATGAGCGTTTGACCAATGTCAATACCTGCATTTGCTTGCACAGCTTCCACAACAACTGGATTTGTAAATTGCGTAAACGCATAAGCAGACATCGAGCCACCTGCTGTACGAACTGGTACAACTGTTACTCGTTCATAACCAAATTGGTCTGCCGTTGTTGCTTCCATTGTAATAGCACGATTAATATGCTCACATCCTTGGAACGCTAGATGTAGTTGATGTTTCTTTGCAAATGCCTGCAACGGCTCAAAAATCGCCTCTCCAATTTCAAGCGCGCCTGCTGTGCCAATTTTCTGACCAATCACTTCAGATGTCGAGCAGCCTACAACAAAAATAGTATTTGGTCGTAGGGTTACCTGCTCTTCAAATTCACTGAGTAACTGAGTCAAATGTGTTCGTATTTGTTGAACAACCACTATGCTCAGCCCCTTTATTTCTAGATTTATTTATGTCACATAGCTAAAAATACTCAAATTTCTTTGATGACACTTTTTAGCTTAGGACATATGTTAAACAAACTTAATTGCTTTTCTTACTGCTCAAGCTCTGCGATTTTTTCAATGCGGCGCGTATGACGGCCACCTTCAAAATCTGTTTCAAGCCATACTTTAGCGATTTCACGTGCAAGGCCTGGCCCAATAACACGCTCACCCATTGCTAAAATGTTGGAATCATTGTGGCAACGCGTTGCTTTTGCGCTAAATAAATCATGCACTAAAGCACAACGAATCCCCTTAATTTTATTTGCAGCAATGGACATACCAATGCCTGTACCACAAATTAAAATACCTTTATCAAATTCCCCGCTAGCAACACCTTCAGTAACTGGTTTTGCATAATCAGGATAGTCTACTGAATCCGCAGATTGTGGACCAAAATCTTCGTAGCTAATATGTAGCTCATCTAACAGCTGCATAATCTCACGACGTAAGTTATTGCCTCCGTGATCAGAAGAAATTGCTATTCTCACTGGGTTCCCTCATTTCGAAATTATAGTCAACACTAGTGTACCACTTCTATCTCAAGAATAACATGATTTTTCTTGCATTTTTATGCTGATTTCCCCTAAAAGACGAACATTTCTTGTAATCACACATTAAAACATTCACTTTTAAAGTTATTTTCCTGTGGATAATGTGAATATCATGTTGATAAATTCGGATAACGGTCTTTTGTCGTAATATTCTATCTTCTAAAGTTTTTTTACCTTTGCAATTGCAGTGGACATGCTATATCAATATTTTTTCCATGCATTGCCAGTAGTTAACACTATAGAGGGATTCTATGCAAAATGCGAGTGTGGCGTAATAGATGAGAAGCTTTTTTAGTTTGATGTACTATCCGTCGCTTCGCCTGTTCTTTCCGTCGTTGCTGCTCTTCTTTCAGTCACTTTACGGGCTATCCTTCACTTTGCCTCTTCTATCTGCCACTATCATCTATGCGGGCATCAAATACAAACCTTCATACAACATATAAAAAAACTGTAGTAAACTCGAACTTCACTCGAGTTTATCTACAGTCTAAATTCTTCACATTTATGCTTGTCTATCAAATTGTTGAATCATTTTATGCAGCTCTTCAGATTGTTTCTTTAAACCTTCTGCTAGTTTTTCTACTTGCTCAATTGCGTATGCTTGTTCTTCTGCTGCACTGCGAACTTCTTGTGCACCCGCTGATGTTTCTTGAGCAATGGCTGCAACTTCTTGAGATTGACGAGCAGTTGTTTCAATATTATGCATTTGCTGCTCAATAAGTGTAGAAATTTCTACAATCGCTGTCGCCATTTCGTGTACACTTGAAGACATCCCTTCTACTGCTGTCGTTGTTTCTGATACACGTGCAGCTTCTTTTGTCGCAAATGTCACCTGTTGATTCATTTGTTTTACAACAATTTCAACGTTTTGTTGCATGGATTGAATAAGGGAAGTAATGCCCTGTACCGCTTTCGCACTTTCATCCGCTAAACTACGAACTTCTTCAGCTACAACGGCAAAACCTTTCCCATGTTCTCCAGCACGCGCTGCTTCTATCGAAGCGTTTAAAGCTAGTAAATTTGTTTGTGCTGCAATATCGCCAACTAAGCTAATGATGCGCTCTACCTGTCCGGCATTTTCCTCTAATAGACGAATGCTTTCTAATGCCTCAGTATTGCCAGCCGCGATTTGCTGAATACTATTCACTAATGTTTCGATCGCTTTTGTTGTTGTCGTTAAATTATGTAAAATCTCTTTAGATTGCGTTGCCGATGCCTCTGCTCTACTATTAACTTCTGTCGCGAGAGCTCGTACATCTTCAATAGCTTCAGCTGTATCTTGGACTGCCGTTGCAGATGTCTCTGCACCAGAAGAAATATGCTTTACTGTAGAAGCAATATTCTCTGCTTTTTTTGTTGCAACAGCTGCTTCATCCGAAAGTTGGATAATGGATTGATTGGTTTGCTGGAAGTTATTATCTATACTTTCCACCATTCCTCTTAAATTCAACACCATTTGTTGGAATGCCTCTGCAACAGAGCGAATCTCATCACTTGTTTTCGGCATTTCTACATCTTGACCAATTTTCCCTTCTGCTACACGGGAAGCTGAATTTTCCAGTTTTTGTAAAGGTTTAATTAAGATCACACTGAAAATTCCAGCCAAAATGCATGACCATGCAATCCCCGACAGATAAGTAAAAATTTCAAACAGTTTACGATCAATTCCTGGGAAGAAGGTAGGTTGTAAATATTCGATAAATATAAAACTAATACTGTACGTGATCAGTGCAAGAATACCGACAAATAATACTAGTTTAAGTCGTAAGCCAAACTGTTTTTTCATAGAGACCCTCAATTCTCTTCAATTTTTTTTACTAATCGTTCTACCAATTCCGTTAATTCTACAAATGTTTCTTTATATATTTCTTTACTACCACCGTAAGGATCGACAACATTTCCTTCGTTACCTTCGCTTGTATACTCTTTTAAAGTAAAAACTTTTTGTTCTGCATTTGGATAATTAGCAATAATTGTAGCTTTGTGAGCTGTTGTCATTGTTAAAATTAAATCAGCCCACTCCATTTCAGTTATTGATAATTGCGTTGCTAAATGCTGATGCGTCATATTTGCTTCATATAATACTTGTTGTGCATGCGCAGACATTTCCGCATTTGGCATGGCATAAATGCCCGCTGAACGGACCTCAACATTGTCAGTTTGTTTATGTTTTAAAATAACTTCTGCCATGGGACTGCGACAAGTATTTCCTGTGCAAACAAATAGTATTTTCATACTTATCACCCTCCATTGTTTTCTCTATTGCCGGATGGCTAGTACACTCATAATGATAAAAAAAATCCCTGTAATGATTTGGAATTTATCGCCAAGTAAGACCTGACTTCTTCGTGC
Source organism: Lysinibacillus sp. NPDC096382 (assembly GCF_044762845.1). Taxonomy (NCBI): domain Bacteria; kingdom Bacillati; phylum Bacillota; class Bacilli; order Caryophanales; family Bacillaceae; genus Lysinibacillus; species Lysinibacillus sp. NPDC096382. The sequence goes on along the minus strand of NZ_JBIWFC010000012.1, from coordinate 49,950 downwards.
AATGACTAATGACCCATAAGAGCAAATAAGCGCACTTACACCTGCACTTATAATAAATACTGATTTCTCTAAGTGTAGCATACCAAAAGAAATACTTACTGAAAAGGTATCTAGGCTTGCAGTCACAGCTAAAAGTATTGGTGAAATAGTAACCTTTTCATCTTTTCGCGTAAATAATAGTAAATGTAAGCCCATGCAAAATAATAAAATACTTGAAATCCATTGTCCCCACTCTAAGAAGAAATGCACTAAAAAGTGTCCTAATTCGAAACCTAATAACGGGAACAGCATATGCAAAGCAGCTGTCCAAACTGATAAAAAAAATCGATATCTAACATTTGGTATTAATACATATAAACCAATCACATCTACAGACGTTAATATACCTGCAAGAATCCCCTGCAAGAAAGCACTCCTTCGCTCTCTAATATTTTATCATTTTATGCTCGAAAATACAGTATTATCATAATACATTTTCCTTACGACTAAGTGTTAAAAGTCACTCCAACAATGAACAATACCTTCATTTATAGTAAAAACTTGCTACGTTTTCAACAGCTATAGATCAAGTATAAAAGTCTAAGCAGCTTTTTATCCCGCATTAACGGGCAGTAATTGATCTGTACTAAAAAGCGAAGCATCAGTACATACAGAGAGATTTACTGCCCGTAAAAGCCCGATTGGTGAAGACTAATAATCAGTGGGATGATGTTAAAGTTTCACGTTATCTTGAATACAAAAATAGCATGCCAGAAGTTACTTCTAGCATACTATTTTTATAGGTATTTTATTAACGAGTATACCATTTTCCTCCGGCTGCTTTCTCAAGACGATTCATAATTGCAGCGCCTACCCCTTCAGTCGATGTAGTAGTCGCCAGGATAATTGTAGCTGTTGTTTTATCGCAAGCTCTTAGCGCATGATACAATGTCGCACCCATTTCTTCTTTACTACCGGCCTCTCCTACTGAGAAATAAAAATCAGCCTTGCTGTCAGCAAAGCTAGCTGGTGCAAGTAGCGCTACCTTATGCCCTTGTTTTTGTAATTGATATACAGCCCCATGGACTTTCTCTAAATCACAGTCAATTAATAGCACAGGGGCGTTAGGTGCATAGTGTGTATATTTCATACCAGGGGCTTTTGGAGTAGCCTCTAATTTTTGCTCTATTTTTGAAGGTTGCAGTACTTGACCAATCTTAGCCTCTAACATTTCCTTTGTAATTCCGCCTGGACGCAAAATTACTGGAGGTTCGTGTGTAACATCTAACACTGTGGATTCGAGTCCAATCCCAGTAGAGCCTCCATCTAAAATATAAGGTATGTACCCTCCCAAATCATCCTGAACATGTATTGCTTCTGTAGGACTTGGCTTTCCACTACGATTAGCACTCGGCGCAGCAAGTGGCTTTTTTAATTGTTGAAGTAAGGCAAGTGCAACCGGATGATCCGGCATACGAATGCCTACAGTCGATAGACCAGCTGTCACACTGTCCGCCAGCACATTTGGCTTAACGGGCATTACAAGTGTCAGTGGACCCGGCCAAAATAGATCCATGCATTTTTTGGCTACTTCAGAAATATGCTCAATATAAAGTTCAACTTCCTCTTTCGTGCCAATGTGGACAATTAGCGGATTGTCAGAAGGACGACCTTTTGCTTCAAATATCTTTTTTACTGCCGTGTCATTTGTTGCAACAGCTCCTAGGCCATAAACCGTTTCTGTTGGAAATGCCACGACCTCACCTGCATTTAAGATATCCACAGCTTGTGTATAATTTGTCTGACTATTCACATTACTGTCCACAATCTTGCAAACGGTTTCCATCATTAAAACCTTCCTTCAATTATTCGTTTTTACTGAATTATCCACATAATGTTTATAACTTATTAAAAATTGTGCATAAGTTGTCTGAATTTGTGAACAATTCATTCAAAAAAACCTTTAATCCATTCCCATATAAAAAATGTAACGTGTTCCTTCTCTTCTTTTACTTCTTCTTTCGCTTCTTCTTTCGCAGGCTCACAAATTGATGGGAATACGCTACACCACCAGTTATCACCACGTGCATCACCGATTTTCACAACAATCGAATGATACAAATTTTGTGGATAAAGTACAGCGTCCTTTCTCTTTGGTGGAAATAAGTTATCCCCAAGTACAACTTGTGTATCCATCTGTGGATAATTTTCTTTTATTTCTGCTTCAATTTCTTGTTTTAATAAAAGTATTTGCTCGTTATCCACAGTTTTAGCTCCAGCACTAGCTACTACTTGCGTAAAATAGGGCTTTAAATTTTTGACAAGCTCCTCTTTTTCAAGCTGATCCTGATTCGTATTGCTATTGGCAATAACGCGTATACGAAAATCATGTTCTTGCTCATGATAGATAGACGCTTTTGCGAAACCTACTAATGTTGGAATATATAAAACACATAATTGTAAAGCAATCGCAATAAATACTAATCTTGCAAAAGCTAGAATGATATTTCGTTTAGGTAATCTAATAATCTTGTATTCGTTTAGCATAAAAATCCCTCCTTGCTCAACATTGTTGGCAAGAAGTAGATACTTTATACATAAATTTCACAAAAAATCATTCGAGGCTTACCATTTATATCTTTTTCTATCGAAATTGTCGCCTGCGGAAAACTATTTTTAAAGAATTGAGCCACCTGCTCCCCTTGTGTATAACCGATTTCAAGACCAATGAGCGCAGGTTTATTCATAAGGGGCGGAAGCTGCTCAGCCAACTTTCTATATAAAATAAGTCCGTCTTCTTCTGCAAAAAGAGCACTATGCGGTTCATGCTCTAGCACGGTACTCGACATCTCTTTCGCCTCATCAAAAGCAATATACGGTGGATTCGATAACACGATATCAAATTTCTCACCTGCCAGAGGCTTCGCTAAATCCCCTAGTCGAAAATCAATATCCGCCGCTAATCTTTGAGCATTTCTTTGTGCTGTAGTTAAAGCAGCTTCGGATAAATCAGTGGCAACGACTGTTAGCTCTGGACATTCTAGCTTCATAGAAATAGCAATTGCACCACTACCAGTTCCGATGTCTGCAAGCTTCACTGCTTGATCATTAAACATTTTGTTCATATGATTAATTGTTCCAAGCACTAATTCCTCGGTCTCAGGTCTAGGAATAAGTACTGACTCATCGACAATAAATGAACGGCCATAAAATTCTTCACTACCGAGGCAATACTGTACAGGTCTTCCACTCGCATGCTCTTTGATGAGTTCTTTAAATTTTTCTTTTTGTTCAGCCGTTAATTCATCTTGAAGGTGTAACATTACTTCTGAATAGCTAGTGCCAAGTATATGCTGCATGACAATACGTGCTGCCGTTTCCTCACGATCATTATCCACTAAAAAAGAAGAAGCCCATTGAAGGGCCTCCATTACACTATTATAGGTCATCATTTAATCGCTCTAACTTTGATGCTTGCTCCTCTAAAATGAGCGCATCAATAATTTCGCCTAGTCTACCTTCGACGATTTGATCTAGTTTTTGAATCGTTAAACCAATACGGTGGTCTGTTACACGGTTTTGTGGATAATTGTATGTGCGAATACGCTCAGAGCGATCGCCTGAACCTACAGCTGATTTACGTGTGGCATCGATTTCCTTTTGTGCTTCTTGCAAATACATATCAGCAACACGAGCACGCAGAATTTTCATTGCCTTTTCACGGTTTTTAATTTGTGATCGTTCATCCTGCATCGAAACAACAACACCTGTCGGTAAGTGAGTCATACGAACAGCTGACATCGTAGTATTTACCGATTGACCACCGGCACCAGAAGATGCAAATGTATCAACTCGGATATCTTTTTCATGGATTTCAACATCCACTTCTTCGACCTCTGGTAAGCAAGCTACTGTCGCTGTCGATGTATGAATACGCCCTTGAGATTCTGTCGCAGGTACACGTTGTACACGGTGCGCACCATTTTCAAATTTAAATTTTGAATATGCACCTTGACCGTTAATCATAAAAATAACTTCTTTATAGCCGCCCATTGCGTTTGGCGTCGCTTCCATTATGTCAATTTTCCAGCCTTGTGTCTCTGCGTAACGAGAGTACATACGGAACAAATCTCCAGCGAAAATATTCGCCTCGTCTCCACCAGCTGCTCCGCGAATCTCCATAATAACGTTTTTATTATCATTAGGATCTTTTGGAATCAATAAGATGCGTAAACGTTCTTCTAACTCTTCTTGCTGTTCTTTTAGTAGGTTGAATTCTTCTTTCACCATCTCGTGCATATCAGGATCTTTTTCACTATCTAGCATTTCACGTGTTTCAACTAATTGCTCTTTTACACTTTTATATTCACGATAAGCATCAACAGTTTCCTGGATATCTGATTGTTCTTTGGAATATTCACGTAATTTTTTACTATCATTCACAATATCGGGATCACTTAAAAGTTCTGTTAGCCTTTCATAACGATCCTCCACTGCTTGTAATCGATCGAACATGGATTTCACCTCTATTAAGTTTTTATGAAGTTTGCTCTTTTGTATTTGCAGAGAAACTTTAAATTTGAATTACGCTAAGCGCGTAAGAATATTTTTGAACATTTTTCATTTCCACTACTTAGTATAAGGAAATTTCCGCATGTATGCTACTTTTTATTAGTTCTATCAACTGAATCAGTTTGCATTATAGCGGCGGATGCACGTGACATTTTCGACAAACCGGATAGTAGGAATCATTTCCTCCAATTTGAATTTGATCACCTGTATAAACAGGCTTTCCACTTTCATCAACACGCAAATTCATTGTCGCTTTTTTATGACAGAACCAGCAAATCGTTTTCATTTCCTCAATTTTATCTGCATATGTAAGCATGTACTGACTGCCTTCAAATAGCTCATTTTGGAAATCATTTTTTAGACCGAAGCCCATGACTGGAATATCTAACTCATCCACGATATTTGCCAACTGTAAAACATGTTCTTTTTTTAGGAATTGTACTTCATCAACAAGTACACAATATGGTTTTACAGTATTATTTTTTACTAGTTCAAAAATATTTGTATCATCATTAACAGGAATGGCTTGTTGACGTAAGCCTACTCGACTTGAGATAAAACCTACTTCATCTCGCGTATCTAAGCCTGATGTAAACATCATTACAGGTTTTTGTTGTTCTTCATAGTTATGTGCAACTTTTAAAATTTCTATGGATTTACCACTATTCATTGCACCATGTTTAAAATATAGCTGTGCCATTTTGTCTTCTCCCTTTCTTCATGTCGATCTAGATACTGAAAAGACTCGCATTAGGCATTTAACTTCTTTCAGCTACAGCAGTCTCCCACCTCTATAGCTGGTGAGATGAATGCGGATTTAAGCTACTTTTCAGCTGTATCCAAACACCCACTGAAAGAAGTTAAGCCTCCGGCGGATGTCACGGAATCGGAAAGGAGTTCTTAGAGGATGTTCGCCTAAAATCATCGCATCCATGCGATAACGGCTAACTGACCTGCATCGTGCCGCAGACGCTACGCTTTCGCGCAAAAAACATTTGCAGGCCTAAGCACAAAGCCGATTCCGGACGCAATTATACCGAGGCATAATTGATTATACTGAAAAAAATACCTGCCAAGCACATGCTTGGCAGGTATTAAACTAACATTAGTTTTTAAGACCGTATTTTTTGTTGAAACGATCCACGCGACCATCAGCAGACGCGAATTTTTGACGGCCAGTATAGAATGGGTGACAGTCGTTGCAGAACTCGACAACGATGTTTTCTTTTACTGAACCAGTTTTGAAAGTATTACCACAAGAGCAAGTTACTGTTGCTTCTTTGTAATCTGGATGAATTCCTTGTTTCATATTCGTTTTCTCCTCTCGCCCTGAACCATCTGGAACAGAGTATTATCGAACTGTACCTTACATAGCCCGAATATGTCGGCTACATATGTACACGTTGCATACTTTGCAATATTACCATATGAAATATACATTTGACAATAGTATTGTGTGTATTAACAATTAGTTATTTATAACAAATATCTAAACACTTCTCCTATTAAAGAGTCCATCATAAATGAAAAAACAACCGAAAATAAAACCGTAAAATCTATCAATATTTTTAGATTTATTATTTAACAACTTAATCATGACAAACATAGGGATAATACCAATAGCAAATGCGGTCCAATATATATCATCATATTTACGGAAATGATCTCACATTTTGTGAAACTTAGACTTTCAGAAAATAGTTTTACCGTTATAAGTTTAGCAAGATATGTTGTCCATTTTAAGACGAAAAGATATATATTTTTTTATGTTCATAATTAGTGGAATCTTCTTTATGGCTCGATTGCAACTTTACCACTGTATGTGCAAAACAATACTTCCTCACGATTTTGCTCCACGTTATTGTGATAAATCCATTTTTAGATGAATACTTTGAAGATTTATCGGAATAACTTCCGTTTTTAGACTCCTCTATCACCCCTAGAAAAGCGCATCACCCACACGGTGTGGTAAAAAAATCACCATCAACTATTGCTAGTCGATGGTGACTCATGTTTAGAGTAGGCTTTAGATTTTTATTAAACTTCCCTTCAAAAAAATTAATAGTTAACCACGCACTTCACGATAGTCATTATCCACTAATCCTATTTTTTTATTTCGTTCTTTGAATCGAATATTATGGGAAGACACGTACGCCACTTTTGGTGCATCCGGCTCTAAATAAAGCTTTGCGCTATTCAATGCTAGAATACCATCCGTAAATGCACCTGCTATTAATCTTACCTTTGAAGGATGATCTACAAAATCTCCTGCACCATAAACACCTTCTATATTTGTTTCACGCTTTTCATTGACAATAGCTACTCCTTCTTGAATATTTAAGCCCCATTCTTCAAGTGCGCCATAATCACATTTTAAGCCGTGATTAACGATGACTACATCCACTTCTAATTGTTCTATTTCGTCCGTTTCTTTATTTGCGATTGACACTGACTGTATTAAATCACCATCACCATGCAATTGCACCACTTCATAAGGCGTTTTTATAGATATAGAGGATTCGCGCATTTTTATAACATTTTTTTCATGACCACCAAATTCATCACGTCGGTGAACAATTGTTACACTAGCAGCAATTGGCTCTAGCTCATTTGCCCAATCTACAGCGGAATTACCACCACCAGAAATTAAAACATGCTTATTACGGAAAATTTCTAACTCCTGTACTGTGTAATATAAATTTGTCACCTCATAGCGATCTACTCCTTCCAGCTCGAGCTTTTGCATCGAAAGTACACCGTATCCAACTGCTAAAATGACCGTTTTCGAATAGTGTTTTTCACCTGTTGAGGACGTTAAAATAAATGTACCATCACTCTGCTTTTCTAACTTTTCAACTTTTTGATTTAATACTATCGTTGGATCAAATGTTTTTGCCTGTTCAACTAGTTGCTCAATTAGCTGTCTACCTAATATTGGTGTTACAGCCCCAACATCCCAAATCATCTTTTCTGGATAAATTAACATTCGACCACCAAGCTGAGAGCTATATTCTATAATTTTCGTCTTTAAATCGCGCATCCCACTATAAAAAGATGTATAAAGACCTGCGGGTCCCCCACCAACAATCGTTACATCATACATTTCTATCGTCATATTCGTCATTCCTCATTTCATCTTTAGTACGAACAAAACCATTTATTTTTCACTCTTTTTCTTTTCTAACAGCCAATTTGTCACTTCTTCTACTTGTGCAAGTACAGCAATCGGGTCAAACGGCCAAAATCTTTTAGCATCTAAATAAAATACATTATTATTTTTCACTGCATCCATTGACTTCCACAGAGAATCTTCTTTGTTTAACTCGGCACCATTTGATTCATCTATGAAAATATAATCTCCCGCATATTCAGGTAATACTTCATAAGAGACTTGCTTGAACGTTTCCCCTGTTTCAATTAACTCCTTTTGAATATTTTGGGGTGCTTTTAGTTGTAATTGCTTATAAATTGCTTGCCCACCACGATAAATACCATCACCGTATAAATAAAAATCTTTGCCATATGCCCCAAAGATAGAAAACGTTTCATTTTGATCTAAAACTTCTGCTAACTTTTCACGATTTTCTGATACTTTCTCTGCAAACATTTTTAGCCAAGCTTCTCCTTCAGCTTGTTTTCCTAAAATTTCAGCTAGCCCCTTTACTTCTTCTTCCACACTACGGTAGGTTTCATAGGGCAAAACAACAGTCGGTGCTATTTTGGATAACTTTTCATACGATTCTGCATCCGCTTCAGCTGTAATAATTAAATCTGGCTTCAAAGCTAAAATTGATTCAATTGCACTTTCCCCTGTATTTTCTATATCATTAATTTGGTCTTGAATGTGGACATTTTCTAAATCACGTTGTGTCGCACCTACTGGCTTTACTCCTAATAGTAATGAAGTTGGCAAATATGCATCCACTACAAGTCGCTCAACTTTTGTAGGAATTTCAATTTCTCCATTAATAGTGGATATCTTTTTCGTCGTTGCTTCTGTCGCTGCTTTAGTATCACTGTTCACTTTTTTATCTTCTGGTGTCTCGTCATTATTACTACATCCCACAAGCATAAGTACTAAAATAATTAAAAATATAGTTCGTTTTTTCATCATTCTACTCCTTATTTGATAATAATTTTCATTCTCAATAAAAAAAGATTGCAGTACTCCCTTTTATTCCTTTAATCGTGCTAATAAATATAAGAAATATGGTGCCCCTAAAACTGCTACAACAATCCCAGCTGGAATTTCTGATGGCTCTAAGATTAAGCGACCAATTGTATCAGCCATTAAAACTAATAAGCCCCCTAAAAGTGCGGCGGCTGGCAATAAAAGTTGATGTTTAGCCCCAACGAGCTGACGTGCCAAATGTGGAGCAATTAACCCTACAAATCCAATCCCCCCACTTACTGACACACTTGCTCCAGCTAATCCTACAGATGCTGCAAGAAGCCAACGACGCTCCCTTTCAATAGAAGCTCCCAAACCGACTGCTGTTATTTCTCCTAAATTTAAAACATTCAATACGCGGGATTTTGAATACACAAATGGTAGTAAAATTAGTAACCATGGCAATAAAGATAATACGAATCTCCAATTTGATCCCCAAATACTCCCCGCAAGCCACGTTGCAACGAATTGGTAATTTTCAGGTGATAAACGTAGCGTCAGCACAATCATCGCTGAGCTAATACCCGCTGCTATTGCAATCCCTGTTAATATTAAGCGCATTGGGGTAATCCCTTCATGACGTCGATAAGAAAGTATATAAATTAAAACAGCTGTTATCCCTGATCCTACAAATGCTAACACTGGCAGTAAGAATACAGGTGCTACTTTAGTCGAAGGAAAAAATGAAATATAAAGCATAACGGCAAGTCCAGCTCCTGCATTTATACCCAAAATGCCTGGGTCAGCTAGAGCATTTTTAGAAATGCCTTGTAAAACAGCCCCTGAAACTGCTAAGCCCATCCCCACTAAAACAGCGATAACAATACGAGGTAGCCTAAATTCAAATAAAATAAGTTGCTGTTGGGCATCGCCCTGACCAAAAAGTGTTCGAATAACCTCCATTGGTGTTAGCTTTATAACCCCTGTATTCATACTAATGACAAATGTGATGACTATTAGTAAAACTAGCGTACCCAGAATTAAGAAGTTTTTCTTTTTAGCTTTTTGTTGAGTTACCGTTAAAAAACTATTACTCATAGTTCTTTTCCTCCTTTACGGGCTATATATAGGAAGAATGGAACTCCAATAAAGGCAATAAGCGCCCCAATTGGTGTTTCGTAAGGTGGATTGACCATCCGTGCAACAAGATCGGCCAGCACAACAAGTAATGCTCCATATATTAGTGAACATGAAATAATCCAACGATAATCGTGTCCAACTATGTATCTCATAAAATGCGGAATTATTAACCCAACAAACCCGACTGCCCCTACGACTGATACTGCCGCTCCTGCCAATACTAAAACAATCACCATTCCCCATATTTTTACTACGTTAGTACGTTGCCCAAGTCCTACGGCAATTTCTTCACCTAAACTAAGTAATGTTATGGAGCGTGATAAAATTAGTGCTCCAATCATTGCCGCCAGTATCCATGGCGATAATATTTGAAGATGATACCATTTTGTACCTGATACACCTCCTGCATACCAGAAGGCTAAGTCTTGTCCAATACGATAATAAAGGGCAACGCCTTCCCCTAGAGCACCTAATAGAGCACTTACAGCAGCACCTGCCAACACTAATCGCATTGGCGTTAGACCACCTTTTGACAGCGAACCTACGCCATAAACAATCGCAACACCTAAGCCCGCTCCAACAAATGACCATAAAACTATATACATGTACGATAAATTAGGGAAAAAAGCAAAGCAGATTGCTAACATAAACGCGGCCCCAGAATTTAGCCCTAATAATCCAGAGTCAGCCAATGGATTGCGTGTCATGCCTTGCATAATCGCACCTGCGACCGCAAAGCATCCACCTACTAATCCAGCGCCTAACACTCGTGGTAATCGAATATCATGTATAATTTGATGTGTTGTTAAATCCGGTGAAAAATGAGTAATAGCTATCCATACAGTACTCAATGATATATCTGCTGCACCAAATGAAATAGACAAACCGATTGCAAATATTAACCCTATCACTCCAACAATTAAAGCTACTACACCACGGACTGGATGAGATCGCTGCTGTAATTCCTCTAAATCTCTAAGCCCTCCTACTCCTGTCGACGTAGTCATATACTTCCTCCTTAATCCTTACGATTTCAATTTCCTATTTAATGCTATTCTTTCATGTCGTACAGTTGGTAAGATAAGCAGATTGGATTTTTACTATATGGGCAGATTGCCATTTCTGCATCAATATTGAACACCTTTTGTAAGTTTTCCTTTGTCATCACTTCATTTGGCTGACCATTCACAATTAATTGTCCATCTCTCATAGCAATCATAAAGTGAGAAAAACGAGAAGCATGGTTCAAATCGTGTAATACCATCACAATAGTTCGTCTTTCCTCTATATTTAACTTTTGTAACAACAATAAAATATCAAGCTGATGTGCTAAATCTAAATAAGTTGTAGGTTCATCAAGTACTAGAATATCTGTTCCTTGAGCTAATGCCATGGCAATCCATACTCGTTGACGTTGCCCACCTGATAGTGCCTCTAAAGGACGGTCACTAAACTCTCTAAGGCCAGTAACATCAATAGCCCAATGAATATACTCATAATCTTCCTTCTGCAATGTACCAAACCCTGCTTGATGGGGAAAACGGCCGTAGGATACTAGTTCAAAAACTGTTAAACCTCCCGGGGCTGTTGCTGTTTGAGGCAAAATTGCCATTCTTTTCGCCACTTCTTTTGTCTTTAATTGATGAATTGCTTTTCCATCTAAGTAAACTGCTCCGTCTTGGGTCCGTAGTACACGCGCAACAGCCTTTAATAAGGTAGATTTGCCACAGCCGTTTGGACCAATAATCGTTGATATTTGTCCTTTTGGAATTTCCACACTTAAATCATGTACAATGAGCGTCGAGGAGTAACCAATAGCCACACGATCTATCTCAAGAACTGACATATAAAACTTCCTTCCCTTTTTGAATTGATAAATTACTGCTTAAATTTGTAAACCGAATTGCGCTGTATACAAGCCATAGTAAGCATTCTTTCTTTCCATTAATTGCTCATGAGTACCTTCTTCAATAACGCCTTTCTTCGATACAACGACAATTCGATCGGCGTCTTTTATCGTTGCTAAACGATGTGCAATTACTAATGTTGTACGCCCCACCGCAAGCTCGTTTAATGCTTGTTGAATTGCCTGTTCGGTTTCTGTATCTAATGCAGATGTAGCTTCATCCAAAATTAATATTTTGGGGTTTTTCAAGAAGATACGTGCAATCGATAATCTTTGCTTCTGTCCACCCGATAATTTCACGCCACGTTCACCAATTAATGTATCCATGCCATCAGGAAGAGCTTTAATGACATCTGTAAGTTGCGCTCGCTGTGCAGCATCCCAAATATCTTGCTCATTTGCGTTTAAATCCCCATAAGCGATGTTTTCTCGAATTGTGCCATCAAATAAAAAGACATCCTGTTGAACAATTCCTATATGTGAACGTAACGACTGTAGCTTAAAATCTCGTATATCAACACTATCAATACTAATTGATCCTTCATTTACTTCATAAAAACGTGGTAGTAAACTGCAGATAGTAGATTTCCCTGCACCAGATGGACCTACTAGCGCAACTGTTTCACCAGGACGTACCTTTAAATTAATATGATGTAAGGCCCGATTATTTTCAGAGTAACCGAACGATACTTTATTAAAAATAATTTCCCCATCAATTTCATCGATATCTTTTGCCTCTGAACGATCTGCAATTTCAGGCGCTGTTTCTAAAAATTCAATGTACCGTCTAAACCCTGCCATCCCTTTCGGATAGCTTTCAATAAACATATTAATTTTATTAATTGGTTTTAAAAGAATACTTGATAATAAAATAAATGCGATAAATTCACCATTTGTTAAATGACCCTTTAAAACGAAATATGCCCCAACAAATAGTGTAAATAATGATAAAACCCTTGTGAGAATGCCTGAAATTGCTTCATTCCAAGCCATTACTTTATAGGAAAAGAGTTTTGTCATTCGAAATCTTTCATTGTTTACTTTAAAACGTTTTATCTCATGTTCTTCATTCGTAAATGCTTGTACGACACGAATGCCACTTACATTGTTTTCAACACGTGCATTAAAATCTGCGATATCTCCAAACATTTGACGGAATGCTTTAGACATTAACTTTCCAAAAATAATCGTTAAAATTAAGATAATCGGTACAAGTAGAAAAATAAGTATTGTAAAGGTTGGATCAATGTAGAACATAACACCGAATGTACCCACAATTGTCATCACAGCAATGAACATATCCTCGGGACCATGGTGTGCAAGCTCTCCAATATCCATTAAATCGTTCGTTAATCGTGAGACAAGATGACCTGTTTTATTATTATCAAAATATCGAAATGATAATTTTTGGATGTGACTGAAAGCTTCCTTTCGCATGTCTGTTTCGATATTAATGCCAAGCATATGTCCCCAATAGGAAACGATAAAATCTAAAATTGAATTGAATATGTAAAGCATTAGGAGCAATATGCTAGCCATAATTATCCATTTCATTTCACCGTCAGGGAGAATATCATCAATGACCTTATTTAAGACGAGTGGAAAAGCTAGTTCAATAAGGGCTACTAATATGGCACAGGAAAAATCTAAAATAAATAATCCTTTATAGGGCTTGTAATATGAAAAGAAACGCTGTAATAACATTGAGAGACCTCCTATTATTAATATCATTCATAGTTCTCTAGTAAATAAGCTACCTGATCATACACAGGTAGCTCACGTTTTTGTAATCTTTATTATTGTTGTTGAGCTTTTGTAAACTCTACTATTTTGTCAGCCATATCTTCAGCTTGGCGTAATCCAGAGAGTGGATCAGATGCGAAATAATATTCTGGTTCTAATTTGATTGTTTTATTATTTTTTACAACATCTAAATTTGTCCAAGTGGGAGGGAATTTCTCCTCTTTATTAAAGAAATTTATAACAAAAACATAATCCCCAACATAGTCTCCTACCACTTCATAGGAAATTTCATAACGCCCACCTGTAGATTCTTTTGTATCAAAAAGCTCCTGTACCTTTTCCTGAGGCTTCATATTAAGGATTTGATAAAGTGCTCTACCACCTGACACACTTGAATTCCCTACAACCGTTGCATTTTTTTCGAATACGTCATAAATAGTAAAAGTTGCTCCTTCTGGGATAACGTTATATATTTTTTCCTGTGCTTGCGCTATACGTTTCTCAAAATCTTGAACAAATGCGCTAGCTTCGTCCTGACGACCTAAATATTCTCCCATCGCTTTAATTTCCTTGGTAGCCGATTTATGCTCTGTTTCCGAAAATACAATAGTTGGTGCAATCTTTTCATATTTTTCTACATCTTCTTTATTCCATGTAATGATTAAATCTGGCTTTAATTCTAAGATTTTTTCTAATGACGCACTCCCATCTGTACCAATGTCGGCAATTTCCCCTTCCTTATAATACGATTTTAAAAATGCTGCATAGTCTAAATTAGCTGTCACTGCTCCTACTGGGACAACATCCAACGCTAAAATTTGTCCAAGATACCAGTCTGTCACTACCCGTTCTGCTTTTACTGGAATCTCTACTTGTCGTCCACTATCATCTGTCACAGTTCTAGTTTTTACTTCTTCTGAATTAGGCTCATTCTCATTATGTTCAACAGATTGTTTTGTATCTTCTCCACATGCTGCAAGTAAAACGAACAAACTTAGCAAAAATGGTATCTTTACATGCCTACTTATTTTTTTCATCATTATGTTATTTTCCTCATTTTCAAATTGTTTTGCTTGCGCGAGCTGATTCTTATTGTATTGAAAATGATTCTCATTTGTAATAGCAATTTCGGACATGCTAGATGTATATTTCAGCCTAAAATTACTTGGCGCCATATTTGTTGCTTTCTTAAAAGCTCGACTAAAATAGTTTTCATCTTCAAATCCAAGTGAAATAGCAATTTCTTTTATGCCATAATGATTGGCTATTAAATAATGCTTGGCCTTTTCTATTCTTAGCTCCTGTAAGTAAATTTGTGGACCAACTTCATAGCGAGCTTTAAAAATGCGTAATAAATGACGTGTACTAATGTTCAGTAAATCGGCAAGAGCTTGGATGGATAAAGGTTCATGAATGTGTTGCTCTATATACAGACGTGCTACTTCTACCTTATCAATGTCATGTGGTTTCCCCTGTCCCTCTGCTAATTCTTGAAAAATGCGATAGATGAATTCATAAAACGATACTTTCACCGATAAATGCTCTTGAATAGAACCTGACTGCCATTTGCTGTACATATCTTGCAGAATTGTATGTATGGCTATTGGGTTTGCTGGTACACAAGAGAAATTTGTTTGGAATGGCTGATATTGCATCTGTAAGTGTTGCATAAATGCGTCTTTGTATAGCACATCCCCTTTATAGGAAATGAGGAAGTAGCTAATGCTATTTGGTGCTGTAATATGGAGAGATTGGGACTTTCCAATGTGGAAAATACTAAAATGCTGAACATGATAAGGTTGCTCATCAATGATAATTTTTGCATCTCCTGCTGTCATAACAAGAAATGTGCTATTTTTTAAAACCTTTGCCATTCGTACAGCGGTATTACTGACATAATCAATTTGCTTCAATTGGATAAATGCATTTTGCCATAGAAGCATATACGCATCATAATTCATCTCTGTCTCCTTAAAAATAAGATTTATGCTACCATTATATTGATAATGATAATGATTATCAATATCATTTTGTGAGATGAAAAATATACGACTAGTCAAGCGAGCCTATATTTATCTGAACAATTTCAGCATTTATCTGAACATTATCTTGTTTTAGCTGAACAATCTCAGTTTATATGTAACGCTATGCCCTTTTTAATCAAAAAAATCACCATCGACTATTGCTAGTCAACGGTGATTCATGTTTTATAGTAAGCCTTTACCTTTAGTAGCTTTTTTCATATCTTCATTTAACTTTTCAAAGAATTCTTCATTTGAATTTGTCGTACGTAATTTTTTCATGAAGCGCTCCGCGAAATCAGATGCGTCCGAGAATGTTTTACGAATTGCCCATAGCTTTTCAAGTTGCTCAGGCTCAAGCAGAAGCTCTTCCTTACGTGTACCTGAACGGCGGATATCAAGCGCAGGGAAAATACGACGCTCTGCTAATTGGCGATCAAGATGAAGCTCTAAATTACCTGTTCCTTTAAATTCCTCATAAATGACCTCATCCATACGAGATCCAGTATCCACTAAAGCTGTCGCTAAAATTGTTAAGCTACCGCCTTCTTCAATATTACGTGCAGAACCGAAGAATCGTTTTGGTCTATGGAATGCAGCAGGATCAATACCGCCTGAAAGCGTACGACCGCTCGGAGGAATAACTAAGTTATACGCTCGTGCTAAACGTGTAATAGAGTCCATTAAAATAATAACATCACGCTTATGCTCAACTAAGCGGCGTGCACGTTCTAATACAATTTCTGCAACTTTCACATGATTTTCTGGAACCTCATCGAAAGTCGAGCTCACTACATCTGCATTCACAGAACGTTCGATATCAGTTACTTCCTCAGGGCGTTCGTCAATAAGTAAGACAATTAACTCTGCATCCGGATAATTTGTTGTAATAGCATTCGCGATTTCTTTTAATAATGAAGTTTTCCCTGCCTTTGGTGGTGCAACAATCAATCCACGTTGCCCAAAGCCTACAGGTGCCACTAAATCCATAATACGAGTCGATAAATTACGTTGTGTTGTTTCAAGCTTAATTTGACGATCAGGATATAAAGGCGTTAATGCTGGAAAATGCACACGTTCCTTTGCTACTTCTGGGTCTTCGCCGTTAACAGCATCCACCTGTAGTAGTCCATAATAGCGTTCGTTTTCTTTAGGTGGACGTACTTTACCAGATACCTTGTCCCCATTTCGTAAGTCAAAGCGACGAATCTGAGACGCAGAAATATAAATATCCTCTTTACTTGGTGAATAGTTAATTGGTCGAAGGAAGCCAAAGCCCTCTTGCGAAACAATTTCTAGTACACCTTCCATAAAGAAATAACCCTCTTGCTCTGAACGTGTTTTCAAAATAGCAAATATTAATTCTTTTTTCGTTAGCTTGCTATAATATGAAATTTTGTATTGGCGTGCAAGGGCGTAAAGCTCTTTTAACGTCATGTTTTCTAATTGAGCGATTGTCAATGTAGACATATGCACAACTCCAGTCTTTTTCAAAATATAATTGCTGTTTTTGGGGTTAACAAAGAAGTTTTTTTTACGATAGGCTCTGTAGTCTATTCGTACCTATCAGCTTGAAGCAGAGCGATAGGTATTTGAATTAACTATGCAAAACAATGAAGCATAATATAGCCTTATAAAACTATGGGATGGTTGAAAATTTAGAAGAAGGTACCTAGCGCAAAAAGATGCACTAGGTATATTTTAGAAGAAATTTTTATTAATAGCTAGGTTTTTTATCAAGAGCGTGTCGACCTTCTACAAAACGCACAGTTCCAGATTTCGCTCGCATAACAACTGAATGTGTTAATGCATAAGCTCCTTTATACTGCACACCTTTTAAAAGCTCACAATCTGTTACAGCAGTCGCTGCAAAAATAGCATCGTCACCTTTAACTAGGTCATCTAAATAAAGAACTTTATCTACATCTACACCCATTTTTTTGCAACGTTCTAACTGTTCTTCATCTTCTGGGACTAGCTTCGCTTGGAAGTCTCCACCTAGACATTTTAATGCAACAGCTGAAATTACACCCTCTGGTGCACCACCTGTACCAAACATAATATCAATGCCAGTTTCATCAAAAGCAGTATTAATAGCTGCTCCAACGTCGCCGTCTTGAATAAATTTAATACGTGCCCCAGCTTCTCGGATTTCATCAACAATTGCTTGGTGACGTGGTCGATCTAAAAGTGTAGCTACTACATCTGAAATATCTTTATTTTTAGCTTTTGCTACCTGTAATAAATTATACGTAACAGAAGCGTTAATATCTACCTTACCTGCTGCTTCCGGTCCTACTGCAATTTTCTCCATGTACATATCAGGTGCGTTTAACAGATTACCTTTATCTGCAATAGCAAGAACTGTCATTGCACCATTTGTACCCTTCGCTACAATATTTGTACCTTCTAATGGGTCAACGGCGATATCTACTTGAGGACCTCCATTACGTAGGCCAAGCTCTTCACCAATATAAAGCATTGGTGCTTCATCCATTTCGCCTTCACCAATCACTACTGTAGCATGCATTGGAATTGTATCGAACATCACGCGCATCGCTGTCGTCGCTGCATCATCTGCCTCAATTTTCAAACCACGACCCATCCATTTCCCGGATGCGATTGCTGCTGCCTCTGTTACTCGTACTACTTCCATCGATAAACTACGTTCCATTGTTTTATTTGCCTCCCGTTATCGGCATATTTCTTCACCGAAACATTCAAATTACCCCTATTGTAACATAGTTAGTTCAAAACTTTTAGCTCTCATTATTCCTTTGCCTCTGCTACACGGGCCATTATTGTTTCACGTCGAATATCAGCGCCTAAATCACGTAATTTCTCAATAAGTGAGCTATAACCACGTTCAATATGATAGATATCATGAATTTCCGTTTCGCCTTCAGCTAAAAGGCCTGCTAATACTAATGCGGCACCAGCACGAAGATCTGTAGCTGTTACAGTTGAACCATGTAATTTGCTAGGACCTGTAATAATAGCTGTGTTTCCTTCAACGCGTGCATTGGAATTCATACGACGAAGTTCATCAATATGCTTAAATCGAGCTGTATAGATTGTATCTGTTATCTTTGAGGAACCAAATGCTTGAGACATTAAAACAGAAAGTGGTTGCTGAATATCAGTTGGGAATCCAGGATACACTAAAGTTTTCACATCAACGGCGTGCAATGTAGAGAGATCCGTTTTTGGCACAAAAATACTTTCTTCACCGATTTCAATTTTTACACCCATTTCACGAAGCTTTGCAATAATAGCCTCTAAATGCAATGGGATAACATTATCAATTGTAATGCCCTCACCTAAAGCGGCAGCCATAATCATAAATGTAGCAGCTTCAATACGATCTGGAATAATCGTATGCTCCGTACCATGAAGTTCCTCTACGCCTTCAATACGGATAACACTTGTACCTGCACCTTTAATATTAGCTCCCATGTTAGTGAGAAGAGTAGCTACATCAATAATTTCCGGTTCTTTTGCTGCATTTTCAATAACCGTACGTCCCTTTGCAAGGACTGCAGCTAACATAATATTAATTGTTGCGCCAACACTGGCAACGTCTAAATATATTTTTGCGCCAATTAATTCATCAGCACGTAAATAAATTGCTCCATGCTCATTAGTGATTTTCGCACCTAATGCCTCAAAGCCTTTTATATGTTGGTCAATAGGACGTGGCCCTAAGAAACAGCCTCCTGGTAAACCAATCACAGCTTTTTTAAAGCGGCCAAGCATTGCTCCCATTAAGTAATAGGAGGCACGAAGCTTTTTCACGTTGCCGTTTGGTAATGGCAAAGCAATCATTTCCGTCGGATCAATGGTCATTATGCCATCCTCAAATGAAACCTCTCCACCGATTTCCTCTAATAATGCCTTTAACGTCCATGCATCAGAAATTTCTGGTATCCCTCCAATTGTCACTGGAGAGTTCGCCAAAATTGATGCTGGAATTAAGGCGACTGCACTATTTTTTGCACCACTAACTTTTATTGTACCCTTTAGACGATTTTCGCCTGTAATTTTATAAACATCCATTTCGCGTTCTCCCTCATGATTGGAAAGTAATTTTTTCTGCAATTGGCTCACTATATAATCTTATTATTTGCCTTTTCTCTTATTCCAATCCGTTAAAAATCCTTCAATTCCTTTTTCCGTTAATGGATGATGGAAAAGTTGCTTTAATACTTTAAAAGGAGTAGTTGCAATATGTGCACCAGCAAGTGCTGCCGCTGTTACATGCTGCGGATGACGAATAGATGCAGCGATAATTTGCGTATCGATATTATGAATTGTGAAAATATCTGCAATCGTTTCAATTAGTTCTACACCGTTTTGACCTATATCATCTAGACGACCGATAAATGGTGATACATATGTAGCACCCGCACGAGCAGCCATTAATGCTTGGTTGGCACTGAAGATTAATGTTACGTTCGTTTTAATACCTTTGTCTGCAAAGAAACGACATGCCTCTAATCCAGCTGGAGTCATTGGCAATTTAACTGTAATATTCGGAGCAATTGCTGCCAATTCTAAGCCTTCTTTAATCATACCTTCCGCATCTAGAGCAATTACTTCCCCACTCACTGAGCCATCTACAAGCTCTGTGATTTCACGAAGTCGATCATGGAAAGAAACGTTCTCTTCTTTAGCAACTAACGATGGGTTTGTCGTAACACCTGATAAAATACCCCATGCGTGTGCTTCTTTAATCTCTTCAAAGTTTGCTGTATCAATGAAAAATTTCATTATATTCCCTCCTGATCATTGTTTGGCTTATTGCCATAACGTAGAGTTGATTTCCGTTCCACCTGGGCGCTTTCCTATGGCCGTTCAGTTGGATTGAAAATCAACTACTATACATTACATTCGTTTTCACACAAATGCCATCCCCAACTTTTGGTGATGAACCTTATATTTACTTCTTTCAACGAGTAAACACCCGCTGAAATAAAGGAACTCAGCCTTAGAACGCCACGTCCTGTGGCAATTTATCTGTGCGAAAGCGTAGCGTTAGCACTACGCTTTCGCGCAATAAATATTTGTTGGCCTAAAGCCTCCGGCGAATTCACGGAATTTATGCCGAGGCATATTTGATATTATTTTCGCCAAAAATTTATCATTTCAAAAACAAGAGAAGGTCGATAACAGCATCAACACTTCTCTTATTTGTGTATTCATCTGTGCTTTTGTAGCATTTTAGATACAAAAATTATGCTTTTTGTGCACTACCAAATTCACGAATTTTCCCGATAACTGTTGATTTAATCGCTTCACGTGCTGGAGCAAGGAATTTACGAGGATCATAAACAACTTTATCATTATCAAGAACTTCACGGATTACTTTAGTAGCAGCAATTTGATTTTCAGTATTGACGTTAATTTTTGCTGTACCTAATGAAATCGAGCGTTGGATATCTTTTGTTGGAATTCCTGTACCACCATGTAATACTAATGGTAAATCTGCTAATTTAGAGATTTCTTCCATTTCTTTAAAACCTAAATTTGGTTCTCCTTTGTAAGGACCATGTACAGAGCCAAGTGCTGGTGCTAAGCAATCGATATCTGTTAGCTCAACCATTTTACGGCATTCCTCTGGATCAGCGTACATAATACCACCAATAACGCCATCCTCGTCGCCACCTACTGTGCCAAGCTCAGCTTCAACAGAAACACCTTTCGCATGAGCATACTCAACTACTTTTGAAGTAGTCGCAACATTTTCCTCAAATGGATGATGAGAAGCATCAATCATAACCGAAGTAAATCCTGCATCAATTGCTTCTTTACATTTTTCAAAGCTTGAACCATGGTCAAGATGAATAGCTACAGGTACTGTAGTGCCATAAGATTCCATCAAACCTTTTACCATGTGTACAACGGAGATGAATCCGCCCATATATTTACCTGCGCCTTCAGAAACGCCTAGAATAACTGGAGATTTTTCTTCTTCTGCTGCTTGTAAAATTGCTTGAGTCCACTCAAGGTTGTTGATGTTGAACTGACCAACCGCATAACCTTCTGCTTTTGCTTTAATTAACATCTCTTTCATAGATACTAATGCCATACTAAAAATCCTCCTCTTAGGACTATTCTTTTACATAGATATGCTATTTAATCATAGCAAAAACAAAGTAACCTGAAAAGCATTTCAGGTTACTTTGTTTTCTGCACGTAAGCGGAGTGGAACGCAGGGGCAGTGCACAACCGTAGTGTAGTGTAACGGAACGAAGGTTTCAGCCCCTGAAAAGCAGGGGCTGTTATTTTCTACGCGAAAGCGGAGTGCAACGTAGCGACAGCGTCAACAGCTCATCAGACGCACTCAGTCGGAACGGAAATCAACTTCATGTTATGGTGATGAGTTATATATTTTGGCAGCTAGTGATTATAAAACGGTAAAAAATTACTAAAAATCTTATAACAATCATGAAAAACAGGCGGTGTTGACCACTGCCTGTTTTTCTATACTTTTAATGTTTTATTAACTTCATCTCGCACTTCAAAAATATCAAAAGGCTTAGTAAAATATCGGATTGCTCCTAAATCTAATGCCTCCTGTACAACGTCCAATTCACCATATGCAGTCATCATGAATACTGGAAGTTGTGGCCACTTCTCTTTTAAGCGCTTTAAAATTTCTATGCCATCCATCCCTGGAATTTTCATGTCTAATAGGACACAATCCATTTCCTCCTCAGCATATTTCAGCGCTTCCATACCATTTGCAGCTAAATATGTAACATAACCTTCTTTTTTCAACACTTCATTTAAAAGCAAACGAATTCCTGGTTGATCATCGACAATTAGTAATCGTTTCACATTTCATTCCGCCCTTTTTGAGTTATTATTCTTACACAAAACTTCCTATATTATGTATTATTCTCCTTTAACCTCTTAATACCTTCTAGTATTATAAATTATCTGCTTTTGCTTTATGCTCTTATCATACCTATAATATTGATTGAGGTGGGATCATGTCAAAAATTCTAACAACACAATTAAGTGGATTATTACAAAGAATAACACAAACTGAAGAGGAAGCTATTGAAGAAACAGCGCGATTACTTGCACAAGCGGGTATTGGTGAAGGCAATGTCTATTTCGCATGTTTTGGCGAAATGCAAGTAGTCGAATTAAATGCATACCAAGCTGTTGAACGTTTTACCAAGTTAGTCCCTTGGACAAAAGATACAGTGATCACCGAGGCTGATCGTGTATGCATTTTTACACGTAGTGCACACGATGAGGATGCATTAGCCTTAGCACAGCAATTAAATAATCAGTTTATTCCATTTGCAGCAGTTGCTAGCGAAGTTGATAACTCTGAAAATCCACTAGCAGATTTAGCGTATACGTATATTTCAACACGCATGCGCGGTGGTTTATTACCGAACAATTTAGGCAAGCGCATAGTCGTGCCACATGCTATTGCTGCCCTTTTTGTTTATGAAGCAGTAAAAATTGCGTATGATGAAATGCTTGGCCTTGATGACGAAGAGTTGTAAAGAATCTAACATTACAGAAATACTTTGAAGAATTATCGAAACAAAATCGCTCTTTATCGAAACTATTTGAGCTTTTATGGAAACAAAATCTCATTTTATCGAAACATTTTGGACTTTTATCGAGAAACAAGTTCTTTCTATCAAAAAAAGAGTTGTCTCAGCACTTGAGACAACTCTTTTTTCATTATTTAAATGTTGCTCCGATAAAATCACGGAACAATGGCTGTGGACGGTTTGGTCGTGATACCAACTCTGGGTGGAATTGACATGCTACGAAGAAATTATTTTCTGGTAACTCGATAATTTCCACTAATTTACCGTTAGGACTTGTACCTGAGAAGACAAGACCTTCAGCTTCCATCGCCTCACGATATTCATTGTTAAATTCATAACGATGGCGGTGACGTTCATAAACAAGTTCTTGACCATAGGCTTGGATTGCCTTTGAGCCTTCTTTTAACTTACATGGATATAAACCTAAACGTAATGTACCACCGATGTCTACACTGTCGTTTTGATCTGGTAGGAAATCGATAATAGGATATTCTGTTTCTGGATCAAGCTCTGTAGAATGCGCTCCTTGTAAACCAAGTACGTTACGAGCAAATTCCACTGTTGCAAGTTGCATACCTAGGCAAATACCTAAGAATGGTACATTATTTTCACGAGCATATTGTGTCGCTAAAATTTTACCTTCAACTCCACGATCACCGAAGCCGCCTGGAACTAAAATTGCGTCAGCACCTTTTAATAGTGAAACAACATTGTCAGCATTCACGTGTTCTGCATTGATCCAGTCAATCTCAATATCAGAATTAAATGCATAGCCTGCATGCTTTAATGCCTCTACAACAGAAATGTAAGCATCTTGTAGCTCTACATATTTTCCTACTAATGCTACTTTTCGTTTATTTGGTAAGCTCTTCACTTTTGCTACAAGCTCGCGCCATTCTTCCATATCCGCCTCTGGAGCTTCAATGCCAAAATGGTCAAGCACGATATCATCGATATCTTGTGCATGAAGGTTTAGTGGTACTTCATATAAATGTTCTGCATCACGAGATTCGATAATTTCGTGTGGCTGAACATCACAGAATAAAGCTAATTTTTCTTTCATATCCTGTGGCACTTCTTGCTCTGTGCGTACAACGATAATATTTGGTTGAATACCTAAAGAACGTAATTCTTTTACAGAATGCTGAGTTGGTTTTGTTTTTAGCTCACCCGCAGCTTTAATATAAGGAATAAGCGTACAGTGAACATACATAACATTGTTATGACCTAAATTCGTTTTCATTTGGCGAATTGCTTCAAGGAATGGTAATGACTCAATATCCCCAACTGTTCCGCCTACTTCTGTAATAACTACGTCCGCATTTGTTTCGCGACCAGCTCGTTGAATACGATCTTTGATTTCATTTGTAATGTGAGGAATTACTTGTACTGTTCCACCGTTGTAATCACCGCGGCGTTCTTTTTGTAATACAGACTGATAAACACGCCCTGATGTTACTGTAGAATGTTTTCCTAGGTTAATATCTATGAAACGTTCGTAGTGACCTAAGTCTAAGTCAGCTTCTGCGCCATCATCTGTTACGAAAACCTCACCATGCTGATAAGGACTCATTGTACCTGGATCAATATTGATATATGGGTCAAATTTTTGAATCGTTACTTCTAATCCACGATTTTTTAATAAACGACCTAGAGATGCTGCTACAATCCCTTTTCCAAGTGAAGACACAACCCCACCTGTTACAAAAATATACTTCGTCATGAAAAAATTCCTCCTTATGTTGTTCTAGAAATTACTAGTAAGAAAAGTGCATTCACGTCCTAAGCTAAGTAATCTTGAGCATTGGTGCAAATGTCTCTACGGCCTAAGAAATTGATATTTCTTATCCCTAAAATAAGAAAAGCCGAGAATGCCTACAAAATTGTAGTCGATTCGAAGCTGTAATCGTTTCTATCTCTTTTCTACTTTCCTTTTAAAAAAATCATCCTAACATATACGCAGTCACCGATTATTATACATCATGAATAATTTAGAGCATTTATATTCATTCCGTAGCTATAAACATGGGAGAACTTGACTGAATATAGTTAAAAAAATAAAAAAACGCTCCTCCTGCATAGGTTTGCAGGGGGAGCGTATTACATACACGGTCTTTCTCCTTTAATTAAGGAGCCCAAGTAAAAGATTAAACGGAACCGCGATAGAAGTCAAGATTTTTTACTACAAGGATAAAAGAAAGAAAATTTCAAAGAGTAATTATCATCAATTATGCGTCGGCATAATTACGTCCGGAATCGGCTTATTTCAGAAGTTGTTTGCTGAAATAAGTTAGACTTCGTCCTCTTCTTCAAATTCTTCTTCATCTTCATCAGTAAAGTCCTCGTCGATTTCTTCATCGATGTCCTCTATATCTTCTTCTTCAAAATCGATATCTTCTTTATCTTCTTCTTCTTCATCTAGATCATCTTCTTCTTCAACGAATTCTTCATAATCTTCATCGAAGTCAATATCTTCTTCATCTAGATCTTCATCTAAATCATCTTCTTCTTCAACGGCAGCTTTAGATTTTTTCTTATGAGTTTTAACAGATGGAGCTGTTTCTTCTTCAATCTGTTCAACTTTATACCATTCACGTAAGCCCCAGCCTGTTTCTTGATTAAATAAGAAGCGGCCTTCTACATTTAAATCTGTGTAAAATTGTAGTAGGCGGGCTTTCATTTCTTCATCACTATAGCCCACAAGCTCTTGCATTATTGTTAATAAATCATTAAAAGACACTGAGGCACGTTTTTCATTTAAAATTGCATAAGCTAAGTTAATTAACGATTCTTCCGCTAATTGTTCTTTTGTCATTTCACGAAAATTCATTCGTGCACTTCCTTTCTCTCATCACAATGGACGTTTTAAAATTCATATAGCTTTATTTTCGGAGCGCAGCAAAAAAAGGCCGCACAAAAGTAACT
The DNA here is from genome assembly GCF_044762845.1 of Lysinibacillus sp. NPDC096382. NCBI lineage: Bacteria > Bacillati > Bacillota > Bacilli > Caryophanales > Bacillaceae > Lysinibacillus > Lysinibacillus sp. NPDC096382. The sequence goes on along the minus strand of NZ_JBIWFC010000012.1, from coordinate 23,973 downwards.
TCCCATCATAAGCATAATACCCATTATATACAAAGTATTATCCTCATTGCTAGCTTCAATTACTGTTTTTTATATCACGCATTTTTTTTATCCCCATGTAAAACAAATAGACAGATAATAATAGTAAAGGAACAGCGCCAATTTGCTTATCATACAGGAAAATAACTCCTACCACCAAAGCTAAAATAATGATGTAGTTAATTGCCGATTTCATCATCTATTGCGCCTCCCCTTTTTTTTACATTTCTATTATAACGGAAATAAAAAGAAGTGCCTAATCCTAAGACTAGACACTTACAACTACACCAACATTTTGTACAAAATGGAATAATTGTTATACAGCAAGAAGATCGTTACATATTACGACGATATTGCCCGCCTACCTCGTATAAAGCATTTGTGATTTGCCCTAAGCTAGCGACTTTGACAGTTTCCATAAGCTCCGCGAAAATATTACCGTTGTTTACAGCTACTTGTTGTAAACGAGCAAGAGCCGCTTCGTTCTCTCCTTCATGTTGCTTCCAGAAGGCTTGTAAATTATGAATTTGCGTCTCTTTTTCTTCCGTCGATGCACGCGCAATTTCCATATTGTTAATGTCATCTTCAGAAGGCGGATTCGGATTTAAGTATGTGTTTACACCAATGATTGGTAACTCACCTGAATGCTTTAGCATCTCGTAGTGCATAGATTCCTCTTGAATCTTACCACGTTGATATTGTGTTTCCATTGCACCTAGTACGCCACCACGATCATTGATACGATCAAACTCTTCTAGTACCGCTTCTTCTACAAGGTCTGTTAACTCTTCTACGATATACGCTCCTTGTAATGGATTTTCGTTTTTCGCTAAGCCATGTTCCTTCGTAATAATCATTTGAATAGCCATCGCACGACGGACAGATTCTTCCGTAGGCGTTGTAATGGCCTCATCATATGCATTTGTATGCAATGAATTACAGTTATCTTGCAATGCCATTAACGCCTGTAACGTTGTACGGATATCATTAAAATCAATCTCCTGTGCATGCAAACTGCGTCCAGATGTTTGGATATGATATTTTAATTTTTGTGCTCGTTCATTGGCGCCGTACTTATCACGCATTACAACTGCCCAAATACGACGGGCTACACGTCCAATAACCGTGTACTCTGGATCAAGTCCGTTAGAGAAGAAGAATGATAGATTTGGCGCAAAGTCGTCAATATTCATTCCTCGACTTAAATAATATTCCACATACGTAAAGCCATTTGCTAATGTGAAGGCCAATTGTGATATTGGGTTCGCACCAGCTTCGGCAATATGGTACCCAGAAATAGATACTGAGTAATAATTACGAACTTTATGATCGATAAAGTATTGCTGAATATCTCCCATCATTCGTAACGCAAACTCTGTTGAGAAAATGCATGTATTTTGCCCTTGGTCTTCTTTTAAAATATCTGCTTGCACGGTTCCACGTACAACCTGTAATGTTTTCTCTCGTGTCTCCGTAAATTCTTCTACTGATAAAGGTCGACCAAGTTCTCCCTCACGTAGTTTCACTTGCTGATCAATAGCCGTGTTCATGAACATCGCCAAAATAACCGGTGCTGGACCGTTAATTGTCATTGATACTGAAGTTGATGGTGCACATAAATCAAAGCCTGCATAAAGCTTTTTCATATCCTCTAGCGTACAAATTGAAACACCCGATTCTCCAACCTTTCCATAAATATCTGGTCGGTAATCTGGATCCTCTCCGTATAACGTTACTGAATCAAATGCTGTTGATAAACGTTTTGCATCATCATCCTTCGATAAATAATGGAATCGTTTATTCGTACGCTCAGGCGTTCCTTCACCAGCAAATTGTCGCTTCGGATCTTCACCTTCACGTTTAAATTGGAATACCCCCGCTGTATATGGGAATTCACCAGGTACATTTTCTCTATAAACCCAGCGTAAAATTTCACCATAATCTACGAATTTCGGCAAGGCAACTTTAGGTATTTTTGTACCTGAAAGGCTTATTGTCTTTAAAATTGTTCGAATTTCTTTATCACGAACTTTCGTGACAAATTCGTCTCCTGCATACGCTTCTTTTAAAGCATGCCAATTGTCTAATATACGTTTAGACTCAGCCGTTAATTCATCTCTAACGCCTTCTGCTAAAGAACTGAGAGATGCGATAAGTGCATCATTTGGCGCTTTTTCCTTAACCGCTGCAATAGCTCCCTCTAATTGGAATAGACGACGAGCAAATTCTACCTGTTGCTCTGATTTTTTATGATAGCCACGCACAGTATCTGTCAGTTCTCGTAAATAATAACGACGATTGTTTGGAATGATAACATCTTGCTTTTGCGTTTTCGCAAATTGCTCATATCCCGTTTCCCAATTACTTCCTGTCTTCGTATTAATGATATTTATTAATGCAGCAAATAAAGCATTCGTTCCTTTATCATTAAATTGACTGGCAATCGTACCGTACACAGGCATATTATCAAGTGATTCATCCCAAAGCTCACGTGAACGTTGATATTGTTTCTGCACTTGACGTAGCGCATCCTCAGAACCTTTGCGTTCAAATTTATTGATGGCGATCACATCTGCAAAATCAATCATATCAATTTTCTCAAGCTGTGTTGGAGCACCAAACTCACTTGTCATAACGTACATGGATAGATCCGTGTATTTTGTAATCTCGGCATCACCTTGACCAATACCGCTTGTTTCAACAATGATTAAATCATAGCCCGCTACACGCGCTACATCTAGCACGTCCCCAATTGAAGCCGTAAGCTCTGTACGAGATCCACGAGTTGCTAAACTACGCATATATACTCGATTATTAAAAATCGCATTCATACGAATTCGGTCACCAAGTAAAGCCCCACCTGTTTTTTGCTTTGTCGGATCGACAGAAAGAATAGCTACGTGTTTATCCGGAAACTCCTTTAGGAAACGACGAATTAATTCATCCGTTAAGGAAGATTTACCCGCACCACCTGTTCCTGTAATACCTAATACAGGTGTTCCTTTTGAGTGTTTGCGAGCTTCTTCTAGCATCTTTTTTGTTTCTTCATCATCATTCGACTCAGCAGCAGTTATTAAATTTGCTAATATTTCTGGTGTTTCTGTCGTTATGGCATCCAACTTTTCTTGATAGTTACCTGTAGCAGTTGGGAAATCAGTCCCTTTAATTTTCTCATTAATCATCCCTTGTAACCCTAAGACACGACCATCCTCCGGCGAGAAAATCCCTGCAATCCCGTAAGCATGTAGCTCTTTAATTTCACGTGGTAAAATAACACCACCGCCGCCACCATAAATTTTAATATGTGGCGCCCCTTTTTCACGCAACAAATCATACATATATTTAAAGTATTCCATATGTCCGCCTTGATAAGAAGATATCGCAATGCCTTGTGCATCCTCTTGAATCGCAGCATTTACGACTTCTTCTACGGAGCGGTTATGTCCTAAATGAATTACCTCTACACCACTTGATTGTAAAATACGTCGCATAATATTAACCGAAGCATCATGTCCATCAAAAAGACTAGATGCTGTAACAAAACGTACGTGATTTTTTGGGCGATATACTTCTACCTTTGTCATATGAAATCCCCACTTTCTCCCCTTAATGTTCTTTATCTGCTCACCTTCATAACGTGGGGTTGATTTCCGTTCCGACTGGGCGCTTTGTTGCTGTCGCTTCGCTTTCGCACAGAAAACATTTGTTGCTGTCGCTTCGCTTTCGCACAGAAAACATTTGTTGCTGTCGCTTCGCTTTCGCACAGAAAACATTTGTTGCTGTCGCTTTGCTTTCGCACAGAAAACATTTGTTCTGTCGCTTCGCTTTCGCACAGAAAACATTTGTTGCTGTCGCTTTGCTTTCGCTACAGAAAACATTTGTAGCTGTCGCTTTGCTTTCGCTACAGAAAACATTTGTAGCTGTCGCTTCGCTTTCGCACAGAGCAAAGCTTCCTGGGGGCGTCCGATGAGCCGCTTCGCTGCAGGGTCTCGGGCCAACACGATGTTGGTCACGAAGGCGTTATCACAGGATGTGATGCTTTTAGCATTCGTTCCTCTATCGCTGATCCCCGAGAAGTCGCCCAGTCTCCACTCCAATCAACTTATTTACATAGCATACGTTTTTACCAAAAACTATCCCCTACTTTTGGTGATGAGCTTTTTTATACATCAATTTCGCCTTGGCGTAATTGCGTCCGGATTTTGAAATGTGCGGGCACAAGTCATTCCTTTCAAAATCCGTGCCATCCGCCGGAGGCATTAGGCCAACATGATGTTGGTCACTCAGTCGTTGCCACAGGACGTGGCGTTCTTAGACTGAGTTCCTCTATTTCAGTAGGTGTTTGGACACCCAATGAAAAGGATCCACATCGGCATTCATCTCCTCACCTTCAAAGATCGGAGTCAACTGCTGGATGAAGATAAAAAAAGTCGGTAATTGCAATGTCGCACTATGCAATTACCGACAACCCCTTTACGGAACTTATTAGAACCCCTTTATGCCTGAAATAAACAATGTTATTTGCATTTCAATAAATTCGTCAATAGAGTGCTGACGATGAAGCGCCCATTTACGGAATGCCCAGCTTTGTCCAGAAACGACTAAGTTATTTGCTGCCAAGTGAATTTGTTGATCCGTCATCGTTATTTCACCTGATTGCACACAGCGTTGTAGTAATCGCTCAAAAGTACCAACCATTTCAAACTCTTTACTAAATACATAGCGTTGTGCTTCTTTTGATAATGATTTAGTTTCCTGATACATGATTGTCATCTCATCAACCATACGATCAATTTGCAAGAAATACTCTCGAATCATTTCCTTTAACTCTTCTATAGTTCCTGCCTTAATCTCATAACTTGAAAGTCGCTCCATCGCCTGGTGATAAATACTATCACATACAAGATAAAGGACATCTTCCTTAGTACGAATATATTCATATAATGTTCCGATACTAAAGCCTGCAGCTTTTGCGATTTCTCTCGTGGTAGCACGATGAAAACCTTTTTCTTTAAATAATTTAATGGCTCCCTCTATCATTTGTTCTCGACGAATGGCGATGAGATTTTCATCTTTTACCGTCGACTGTACTTGGGGTCTTTTATCTCTTTCTGTCATACGTTATTTTGTCAACATACGAGAGATAACAAGTCGTTGAATCTCTTGTGTACCTTCATAAATTTGTGTGATTTTTGCATCACGCATGAAGCGCTCAACAGGATAATCTTTCGTATATCCATACCCACCAAAGACTTGAACCGCCTCAGTCGTTACATTCATCGCAGTATCGCCAGCCATTAATTTTGCCATTGCAGATGCTTTACCATAAGGTAGACCATTTGATTCCAACCAAGCCGCTTGGTATGTAAGCAGTCGAGATGCTTCAATTTGAGTTGCCATATCCGCTAGTTTAAAGGAGACACCTTGGTTAGCAGTAATCGGTTTACCAAATTGCACGCGCTCTTTACCGTATTCAACCGCTGCATCCAATGCGCCTTGTGCAATCCCTACAGCTTGTGCCGCAATACCATTACGTCCTCCATCAAGTGTTGTCATCGCAATTTTAAAGCCTTCTCCCTCAGCTCCAAGCATGTTTTCTTTCGGAACGCGACAGTTATCAAAAATAATTTCAGTTGTAGGAGATGAACGAATTCCTAGTTTTTTCTCCTTCTTCCCTACCGAGAAACCTTCAAAGCCAGCTTCAACGATAAAAGCAGTTGTGCCATGTTTAGCTTCTGGATCTGTTACTGCAAATACAACATATGTATCTGCTACTCCACCATTGGTAATGAAAATCTTCGAGCCGTTTAAAATATAATCATCACCATCACGTTTTGCATATGTTCTCATGCCACCAGCATCAGAGCCTGATCCTGGCTCTGTTAAGCCATATGCACCGATATGTTTACCTTCTGCCATTGGACGAAGATATTTTTGTTTTTGTTCTTCCGTACCGAATTTAAAAATCGGCCAACCAGCAAGTGAAGTATGTGCTGATAAAGTTACCCCTGTTGAAGCACATACACGTGATAATTCTTCTACAGCAATGACATATGCAAGATAATCAAAGCCTGCACCACCGTATTCTTCTGGCCATGGAATACCTGTTAACCCTAGCTCCGCCATTTTATCGAAAATTGCACGGTCAAATTCTTCGTTCTCGTCACGTTCAGCTGCTGTTGGTGCTACTTCATTAATAGCAAAATCACGAATCATTTCGCGTAATTGCTCATGCTCTTCTGATAATTGAAAGTTCATTATCCATTTCCCCTTTTCGTTAGACTCTATTAGTGCTATATTGTTTATTTCAATTTTTGATAATGTTCCTGCTATATTGCTTCGAGAAACTGAGCAAATCTTTTGGTTACCTGATCCGTTCTTCGAGGTACCTGAGCGATTCATTGCATGACCTGACCGGTTTTCCGGGTTACCCGAGCGTTTTATTTTAGCAATCGACATCACCTTTGAAAAATCAACAATGCAACAAACATCAAATCTTATTTAAGTAAATGTTTACTAATGACTAGCTTTTGAATTTCACTTGTACCCTCGTATATTTCTGTCACTTTTGCATCTCGGAAATAACGCTCTACTGGATAATCTTTTGTATAGCCATAGCCACCAAAAATCTGTATAGCGTCTAGCGCTGTTTGCACTGCTGTACGAGAGGCAAAAAGTTTTGCCATCGAGGCCTCCGCTCCACACGGTAACCCTTTTGTGCGTAAATCCGCTGCCCGATAGACTAATAATTTCACTGCTTCTACAGCAGTCGCCATATCAGCAAGCTTGAAGCCAACACCTTGTTGCGCCGCAATAGGCTTTCCAAATTGAACACGTTCTTTGGCATATGCAGTGGCTGCCTCTAGCGCTGCTTCAGCAATACCTAGAGCTTGTGCTGCGATTCCAATACGTCCAACATCTAAATTGGCCATTGCAATTTTAAAGCCTTCCCCTTCCTCCCCAAGAAGGTTTGCGGCTGGAATGCGACAGTTGTCGAATGTTAGTTGAACTGTACGTGAGCCGTGTAAGCCCATTTTATGTTCATCTTTACCTACGATTAAGCCCGAAGTTCCTTTTTCAACAATAAATGCTGAAATACCATGTGTTTTTTCAGTAGGTTTCGTTGAGGCAAAGACAATATAAACATCCGCTTCTCCACCGTTTGTAATAAACACCTTGGAACCGTTGATGACATATTCATCTCCATCTCGCACCGCTTTGGATTGTAAAGAGCCAGCATCTGAACCAGCGCTAGGCTCCGTTAAACAAAATGCCCCTAAATATTCACCTGCAGCAAGCTTTGGAACATAACGTTTCTTTTGTTCATCGTTGCCGAAATAAATAATGGGATTTGTTCCAACCGAAGTATGCACAGATAAAATAACCCCCATTACTGCGCTAACCTTCGATAGTTCATTGATAGCAATTATGTACGATGTAAAATCCATCGCTGAGCCGCCTAATTCCTCAGGCGCCGTAATCCCCATTAAACCTAATTCTCCCATTTGTGCAAGGAGCTTACGCGGAAACTCTCCTGCCTCCATTCGTTCTACCCACGGTTCGATTTTATCCTGAGCGAAATTACGAACCATATCACGCATCATTATTTGTTCATCTGTAAATTGTAAATGCATCTATAATGTCACCCCTGTACGTTGTCCCGTAGCATTACACTTCGTTTTGAATCGTCCCATCCCCATAGGATTATTCGTAAACGTAAAAGCCTCTTCCAGATTTTTTACCTAGCCATCCTGCTGCCACATATTTACGAAGCAATGGACAAGGTCTATATTTACTATCACCTAAGCCCTCATGTAAAATCTCCATGATGGATAGACATGTATCAAGACCAATGAAATCTGCTAATGTTAATGGCCCCATCGGATGATTCATTCCGAGCTTCATTACATCATCAATAGCTTCTTTCGATGCTACACCCTCATACAATGCGTAGATCGCTTCATTAATCATTGGTAATAAAATACGATTCGAAATAAAGCCTGGGAAGTCATTTACTTCCACTGGCGTTTTCGATAATTTTACTGTCATGTCTTCAACCGCTTTGTAGACTTCATCACTTGTAGCTAACCCTCTAATAATTTCTACTAGCTTCATAACAGGTACCGGATTCATAAAGTGCATACCAATTACTTGCTCTGGACGATTTGTTACAGCTGCAATTTCCGTAATTGGTAAAGATGATGTATTCGTAGCTAAAATGGCATGTGCCGGTGCAATCTGATCAATTTGCTTAAAGATGGATTGCTTTACTTCCATATTTTCCACTGCTGCCTCGATGATAATATCTACATCACTAGCATCCTGTAAATCTAGTGACATATTAATACGGCCTAGAATGGCTGCCTTCTCTTCCTCAGTTTTACGACCCTTTTCGACATCACGTGTCAGGTTTTTCGTAATGACTCCCAAACCACGTTCGAAAAATTCTTGCTTCATGTCGTTCAGTTTGACATCATAACCAGCTTGTGCACAAACTTGTGCAATGCCGGAGCCCATTTGCCCAGCACCAATAACCATTACTTTTTGAATTCCCATCATTCATGTCCCCCTGTTTTCGGTACTTCAATCATAATTGCATCGCCTTGCCCGCCACCTGAGCAGATAGCAGCAATTCCGATACCACCGCCACGGCGCTTTAATTCATGAGCAAGTGTTAAAATAATGCGTGCTCCAGATGCTCCGATTGGATGACCTAGTGCAACTGCACCACCGTTAACATTGACCTTTTCAGCATCTAAATCCGCCAACTGCTCGCTAACAAGAGCTACAGCTGCAAATGCTTCATTGATTTCGATCAAATCAATGTCAGCTAATGATTTCCCCGTCTTTTTCAGTAATTTGTTAATGACAAGCCCTGGTGTTTGTGGGAAGTTCTCTGGCTCAATAGCAATCTCTTCATGGCCGATAATAACCGCAAGTGGCTCTCTGTCTTCACGAGTTGCACGTTCCTCACTCATTACTACTAAGGCACATGCACCATCGTTAACGCCAGGTGCATTACCTGCTGTAATTGTTCCATCCTTGTCAAAGGCTGGTTTGAGTTTTGCAAGTACCTCCATTGATGTACCAGCCCTTGGTGCCTCGTCTGTATCGACTTGAAGCGGTTCTCCCTTACGTTGTGTAATTTCCACAGGCACGATTTCTTCAGCAAAGTAACCTTTTTCAATTGCTGCAAGTGCACGTTCATGACTGCGAACCGACCAAGCATCCTGCTCCTCACGGCTTAACGAATATTCTTTCGCCGTTGTATTACCGTAGCTTCCCATATGCGGCCTTGCCTTATTAAAAGCACATGTTAAGCCATCATATAGCATGCCATCCACCATTGTTGAGTCGCCCATGCGTAAGCCTGTTCGACCATTTTGTAGATAATACGGTGCATTGGACATGGACTCCATACCACCAGCGATCATTACTTCTTCGTCCCCTAATCGAATTAGCTGATCTGCTAGTGTTACAGCACGCATCCCTGACGCACAAACCTTGTTAATCGTTTCTGTTTTCACTGCTATTGGTAAATTTGCTTTGATCGCAGCCTGCCTTGAAGGAATTTGGCCCTGTCCCCCTTGTAAAACGGAGCCTAAAATTACTTCATTCACTTCATCAGGCGAGATATTCGCTTTCTCAAGTGCCCCCTTTATGGCGATTGCACCTAAGTCACTTGCACTTAATGCTGATAGTGAACCTCCAAACTTACCAAATGCAGTTCTTGCTCCTGCTAAAATTACAGCTCTATTCAAGTAAAACACCCCTTTTGTTTTACGTTTCCAGAAGAAGTATTAGAGCTTCTATGTTGACTGAACGCTCGCTCGACCTCTAACTATGAAAAATGGGAGTTTATAGTTCAACTCCCATCTCCATTTAATCTTATTCTACAAAACAATTATTTATTGTGCAATTTATATTTTTCAGATAACTAAAATATTTCTGCAATAACCATCATTTTTCTGCGTTCGTTTCTGCATTTTCGTTTTGTTCGACACTGTCCACAGAAGCTACTACTTCTTCAGCCATTACATCCGCTGCTTCTCCAACAGATTCCTCGACAGCTTTCACTTTTTCACCAAATACAGAACGCTCTAATAGTTCTGCAACATCGAATGTACCGATTGAATCCTCAACCTCTTTTGCCTTTGTTCCATCCTCAAGCATTGTTAAGCAGTAAGGACATCCAGAAGAGATAACAGATGCATCAGTTGCTAAAGCTTGTTCTGTTCGTGCTACGTTAATACGGTTGCCGACATGCTCTTCCATCCACATTAAACCGCCACCTGCGCCGCAGCACATTGCCGTTTCACGATTACGCTCCATTTCCACAAGCTTAACACCCGGTATGCCACGTAATATCTCGCGTGGTGCATCATATACATCGTTATAACGACCTAAATAACAAGAATCGTGGAAAACAATCGTTTCATGAACTTCGTAATTTAACGCAAGACGATTTTCTTCAATCAATTGATTCAATAGTTCAGTATGGTGATAGACCTCGCCCTTCCAGCCAAAGTCTTGGTATTCATTTTTAAAGATATTGTAAGCGTGCGGGTCAATCGTAACGATTTTCTTCACGTCGTTTTTCTCAAATTCATCAATATTTGCTGTTGCCAGCTCTTGGAATAAAAATTCATTTCCTAAACGACGAGGAGTGTCCCCTGAGTTTTTCTCTTTATTTCCTAAAATTGCAAACTTCACACCCGCCTCGTTTAATAAACGACAGAAAGCTAATGCAATTTTTTGCGAGCGGTTATCAAATGCCCCCATGGAACCTACCCAGAATAAATATTCCATTTCCTCGCCTGACTTTTTCAGCTCTTTCACTGTTGGAATATGAATTGTTGGATCGAGATTACGCCAATTTTCTTTTTCTTTTCGATTTAAGCCCCAAGGATTGCCTTGACGCTCGATATTTGTCATCGCGCGTTGTGCATCAGGGTTCACTTTTCCTTCAGTCATCGTTAAGTAACGACGTAAATCAATAATTTTATCGACATGCTCGTTCATAACAGGACATTGATCTTCACAGTTACGGCAAGTTGTACATGCCCAAATCTCAGATTCTGTAATAACATCGCCAATTAAAGAAGGGCTGTAGATATCTTCAATGACTGCCCCCTCAGCACCAGCTGCCATCGCTAGCTGATTCCCCTTTGTATTAGCAAAGAATTGATAAGGAACCCATGGCTTTTGCTTTGTTACAACAGCACCTGTAAATGTTAAATGATCACGAAGCTTCACGATTAAATCCATTGGAGATAGCATTTTCCCTGTTCCTGATGCTGGACACATATTTGTACAGCGTCCGCACTCTACACAAGAATATAAATCTAACATTTGTTTTTGTGTAAAATCTTGAATACGTCCAACACCAATTGCCGGAATATCCTCTTCATCTTCAGCATTTTCTAATGCCTCAAAGTCGATCGGTGTTAAAGTACCTGTACGATCTAAACGATTCATGTACACATTAATCGGGCTTACAATCAAGTGGAAGTGCTTCGATTGTGGTACATACACTAAGAATGTCAAAAGAATTAATAAGTGTGCCCACCACATTACATAGAAAACAACAGCCGCTGCTGCTGCTGGTAAGAAACTAAAAATAGCAGCAATGCCAGAGGCAACTGGCTCTGTATAAGTTAGTCCTTCACCATGCCAAATTATTCCCATACCATTTGCAAGTAATGTGGATACCATTAACCCACCAATGAAAATTAAGACAAGACCATTTTTCCAGCCTCGTTTTAGACGTACTAGCTTTTCTACATAGCGTCGGTAAAATGCCCACACAACCGCCACTAAAATCATTAATACCACAAGCTCTTGGAAAAATGTAAACACACTGTAGAAAACACCGAGCGGTAAATGTGATCCAGGTACTAACCCCTTCCAAATTAAATCAATGGCACCTAGCTGCACCATCAAAAATCCATAGAAGAACATGACATGAATTAAACCACTCTTTGGATCTTTTAATAGCTTGTTTTGGCCAAGTACATTGACCATAAGATAACGAATTCGTTCTTTAACACTTTCATCAAATTCAATCTTTTTCCCCAATTGTACAAACTTATAGCGTGTTTTTAACAGATAGAAGAACAATCCTACTGCATAAAGCACAACCACGACTGTTAGAACAATGTTTGCAATTACTAATGGACTCATGGTTGGTCCCCCCTTTAGTTTGTCGTAACTTTCTCTCTTTGTGATAAATTTGCTAGCTCATACGTAAATGTACGCCATTCCATGATTATATTCCTATTCTAATAAATGAGTGAGCATTCAGTCAACATAAAACGGAAATATTTCTGATAATTTTATATTCTTACATTTTACTAGAAAAAATGCCACCCTGAATTTTAAGAGCGTTTTAAAACACTAAAGAAATTCATTTTTAATATAAATTTGTCTTCTTTTGTAGTGTTTAAATACCCCAAAAAGCCGATTTGCATCATGTTAAGATGGCAAATCGGCTTTTTCAGTTTGAGATGATATTTGTTAAAAGCTATCCCACGTATATAGGTTGCTTGAAGTGAAGACTAGGCGACTTCTTGAGGATTAGCGATAGATGAATGTGCCCAACATCGTGCTATCGCTTCGCTTTCGTACAGTCAAAACGCCCAGTCGGAACGGAAATCACCCCTACGTTTTGCTAACGAGCGTAATTGTCTATCAATAACAGGCTATTTTTTAAAAACATTGCCGCTTCGAATATATTCAACATCCGCGACATTTAATCTAAAATTAACAACCCTTGCAGCTGCAAATAAATAGTCAGATAGACGGTTTAAATATTTTTGTACAATTGTCGGTACATCTTCGATTTCCTTCATAAGCGTTACCATTTGACGCTCTGCTCGACGTGCTACTGTGCGAGCAATGTGTAAGGTTGCAGCTGCTGGTGCACCACCTGGTAAAATAAAACGCTGTAACGGCGGTGCTTCATCTGATAATGCATCAATACGCGTTTCCAACACTTCGATTGGCTGCTCTGTTAGCTTATAATGACGTTCCTTCATGACGTTAGCAAGATCGCCACCCGCATCAAAAAGCTCATGCTGAATTGTTTCTAAATCAATTAAAATATCCTTAAATAATTCACGATCTAGTTCACTGACAGCCTTACCAATAAAAGAATTTAATTCATCAATGGCCCCATATGTTTCAACGCGTAAGCTATCCTTATCAACGCGTCCACCGATAAGACTTGTTTTCCCTGTATCGCCTGTTTTCGTGTAAAGCTTCATTTCTCTCATCTCCTAAAGTTATTTTATAATTTCGCCTTGGCGTAATTGCCGCTGTCGCGCAGATAAACAATGCGTCCGGAGGCATTATCTTCATTCAGCAGGAGTATCTGCTGAATGAAGATAATTTTTTATTGCCTGTACAGTTGTTTCAAAAACACCTTTACCGATAATCTTACCTACATCAGTAATGGGACCTCCATACAGCATTTCTTCCCCTTTTTGTGTAGCTGCAATTAATAAACTATCCGTAGCAGTACCTGTCGCAATTGTACCACTAAGTTCATCGCGAATATTTTCCGATTGCAATGCCTTTGTTTTCGCCTCGGTAGCCGTCATCATTGCTTGGAAAAACGCTTCTTCTGATAAACAACCATTAATAATAACCCACGTATTTATAGTACCAATATGTGGTTCATCTTGTCTGTCATGTGTACGAGACACATCAACTGCATTGCCAACTCCGGCCGTAACAGCAACAAGGACACTACCAAAGGAAGCTTTAAATTCATTTATAGCTACAAGATTTGTTGGAACAGCTGTTAACATGACGACGGTACTTGTAGATGAGAAATGATCTTTTAGTAAAAATCCAGCGACCTCTTTCTTAACATCACTAATGACATAATCTATTGGTACAGAGCGATTTAACAGACAATCATACCAACCAATACCCGGATTATGGACAGCTGAGGACACTGTTTTTAACGGAAACTCTGATTGAAGCTTAATATAACGATCTGTAACAGTGAAATTTTCTTTTGTAATGACAGCACGCTGCTGATGTTCAACTGAGGCTGGCATCATGGTAATTTGAGGCTTTGGAATTTCTGGATGTGCGTAAGTTTCAACTCGGGCCTGATAGACGTCTTCGATTTGCGAAGCGATTAATACTTCATGCGGCGCCCCCAATGCTCGCATCCGACCTTCCTCCATTAGCAATAATTCATCACAATAGAGGGAGGCTAAATTCATATCATGCAGTACCATAATAACGGTCAAACCACTTTCAATTGCTTCCTTTCGCACCATATCTAAAATTTGACGTTGATGAGCAATATCTAGATGGTTCGTTGGCTCATCTAGCAGCAATATTTCAGCTGTTTGTGCAAGAGCTTGGGCTACAAAAACTCTTTGCTGCTCACCGCCCGACAAAAATTCCATCGGTGTCTGTTCATAGCGTTTCACACCAGTTTGCATCATGGCATGTTGGACTGCTTGTTCATCGCGATCAGTCCAGCTTGAAAAGAAGCCTGTTTGATGTGGATAACGCCCAAGTGATACTGCCTCCCGTACACTATTTGAAAAAGCATTAGCATGTAATTGTGGTAGCACTGCCATTTTTTTTGCTAATGCACGAGCATTGTAAGAGCTGCTACTTTTACCATCTACTAATATAGTGCCTGCAGTTGCTGGTAGAATACCACTTATTACTTTTAACAGTGTGGATTTCCCGCTACCATTCGGCCCTAAGATCCCTAGTATTTTGCCTTTTTCAACTGAAAAACTTATATCCTGGACGATAGGTACGTCTTCATAGCCACCGGAAAGATGTTCAACAACAATCATGCCCGTACCCCCTTGCTTCTACGTTGCTTGTAAAAAATATAGGAAAAAACGGGTGCCCCAATAAATGCAGTAATGACACCAATCGGTAGCTCTCTTGGCATAATAATTGTTCGCGCTATTAAATCACAAATAATTAGCAAAGTTGCCCCATTTAAAAATGATAATGGCAATAAGTGTCGGTGATCAGAACCCCAAATCATTCTCGTCATATGAGGAACGACTAAACCAACAAAGCCAATCGTTCCAGAAACAGCTACCGCAGCTCCTGTCAACATTGATCCACCCACTAAAATAATATATTTACTGCGCTTAACATTAACACCTAAATGCTTCGCGCGTTCTTCACCATATAGCAGAACATTTAACTCGCGCCTTTGTGTCCAAAGCATAATGGTGCCAATTATGACAAACGGGATAATCATCTGAACATAAGGCCAACCACGCATCGATACTGAACCGAGCAGCCATCCGATAACTTGGCGAAGCTCTTCACCAGATAATGCAATCATTAAAGAAATCAAGGAACCTAAAAATGAACTAAATATAACCCCCGTTAAAATAAGAGTTTCCATTTTTAACGAGCGGTCTACTATTCTAGCAAAGCCCATAACAGCTACCATCGTTAATATGGCACCTATCATACTAAAGGTCGGCAATGTAAAATGACCTACTACAGGTATTGATATACTAAAAAAAATCGTCATAACTGCGCCAACTGATGCACCAGAGGAAACACCTAACGTATAAGGGTCAGCCAAAGGGTTTTTTAATAAGCCTTGAAAAGCTGCCCCTGCAATTGCAAGTGACGCCCCTACAAGCCCTGCAAGCAAAACTCGAGGTAATCGAATTTTCCATAAAATATTGGCGGCTGTTTCATCAGCCGCCTTATTCCACAATACTTCTAGCGGAATATGAACCGAGCCTATCGCCACACCACACCAGATGCTAATGATTAGAAGCGTAATTGCTGTTACATAGGCTACAATTTTTTTACTCATTTAAACGCCTCAGGGTAGACGGCCTTCGCTAATTCCTCAAGACCATCTGCTAAACGGGGACCTTGACGACTTGTTATATTTTCATCCACTTGTACTATGGCTTTATTTTTCACGGCAGAGATTGTCTCAAATCCTGCACGTTGTGGAATTTTCGTTAAAATATCAGGTACGTAATTATATGCCACAACAATGACATCTGGATTTTTTGCGATAATTTGTTCAGCATCAATTTTATACCAGCTATTTGAATCTGCTGCCACATTTTCGGCATGAATCATTTCTAGCATTTCATTCATAAATGTACCTTTACCAGCTGTATAAATTTCTGGCTCATCAGACGACTCTACAAAGACTTTTTTCGCCTCAACACCGTCAAGTTTTGTTTCAACTTCTTTAACTTTTGCCTTCATATTTGCCACAATTTTTTTAGCCTCTTCTAGTTTTCCTGTTGCACGACCAAGCTGTTCAATTGTTGTGTAAGTTTCATTAAAGTTTTTTGTATCCGCTACAACAAATACTTTTACACCTGCCGCCTCAAGCTGTTCAATAGCTCCTTTTGAATAACCCATACCCGACGCATGCGCAAAAACGATATCTGGCGTTAAAGCAATAATTTTTTCAATATTATAATCCATACCGCCAACCTTTTCTTTTTTAGTAACCTCTGGTGGATAATCGTCATTATCTGTCACACCAACTATTTCATTATTTAAGCCTAGGCCAAATAAAATTTCTGTGTTACTCGGAATGAGTGAGACAATTTTTTCAGGAGGTGCCTCTAGCGTAATATTCTTGCCAGTAGCATCCGTTATCGTCATTGGGAATGTTGCTTGTTCTACTTTTGTTGTCTCTTGTTGCTCAGAAGATGACGGCTTTTCATTTGTCGCCTCTTTTGTATTACATGCAGCAAGTAAGCCAATAGCTAAAAATGCTGATAACCCTATTTTCCAAATTTTCTTCATGTGAATCCTCCTTAGTCTATTTGTGCGTATAGTTTTTATTGTTTTTTTGATTTATCGATACGTTTTAGTTTTTGATCGCCTAACATTTTGGATTTATCGCCCAACTTTTTGAGTTTATCACCTAACATTTTGGATTTATCGCCCATGTTTTCAAATTTATTGACATTCATCTTCCAAAACAAATACCCCTCATCATAAAATAATGAGGGGGTCAAATTTGCACAAAAATACATATACAAAATCCACCATCCTATCCTCGTAGGCTACAACGTGTTTTCTATAAAGGCAGGTCTCCTGGCTCGTGCTCCATACGCTTTTTCAAGCCTTCCCGAAATTTTCAGTGGCGCAGATTGAAAAAACTCACACATACAGTGGCGGGACCGCATCGGAATTACACCGATTTCCCTTTTCACTTTACTAAAGTAAAGAACCTTTATAATATTCAGTTGATTTTATTATACATGAAAATGAAAGAAGTCGCCTCCATTCGAGACGACTTCTAAACAATCAATTATACCTTGGCATAATTGCGTCCGGGATCGGCTTTGTGCTTAGGCCTGCGTGATGCAGGTCAGTTAGCCGTTATCGCATGGATGCGATGATTTTAGGCTAACATCCTATGTGAACTTCTTTCCGATTCCGTGACATTCGCCAGAGGCTTTGGGCCAACGTGATGTTGGTCACTCAGTAGTCGCCACAGGACGTGGCGTTCTTAGACTGAGTTCCTCTATTTCAGCAGGTGTTTGGACACCTGCCGAAATAAGTTAGACTATATCTGAAAAATACTGTACCGTTTTCATTGGTGCACCCATTTCTCGTAATGCCCATGTGTGCTCTAAATAAATATCTGCTAGCTTCTCATATTTGCCGCCGAATCTTTGTGCCCATTCGACAGCTACAACACTTTCATATAAATGTGCCATTTTCTCTGCAACCCTTTTTGCCTCAAACGTTTTCGTTGCATCATCTAAACGGCTAAATGTTTGCAAAGTTGCACCTAGTTTTGCTAATTGCTCCGCTACAATTTCGACTAATGGACTGTCAGGTAGTTTTTCTAGGCGCTCTTCCATGACACGAACAAACAAATCATGCACATGAAACTTATCAACTAAGCGAATGAGCTCTAAAGCTAAAATATTCGCAGTCCCTTCCCACACAGTAAGTACCTGTGCATCTCTTAATAACCTAGGTGTAACAAAATCTTCAATATAGCCGTTTCCGCCATGTAATTCAATGGCTTCACTAGCATAATGTACAGCTTGCTCTGCCGTTTCTTTTTTCATGATCGCAATATACAAGCGGTTTAAAATAATGTCTTCTTTATTCCCTCGCCCACTAGTTACTTTATCGTACAGCTGAATAAGATCAAAAACTGTGGCAACTTCTACATGAAGCTTGGCAGCGAATTTCCCTAGTGTATCCTGAATCATAGGATATTGCGTTAAAGACTTACCAAACGCATAACGATTTGTCACATAATGCTTCGCCTCTAAATATCCACGGCGCATAATACCGATAGAAGCAACCGCATTGCAAATTCTTGATAAATTAAGTGCCTCCAGCATATAATAAATTCCTTTATTCGGATCACCTACGACATAAGCTAGTGCACCATCAAATTCCACCTCACCTGAAGGCACTGCTTTAACGCCAAGTTTATCCTTTAAACGCCGAATGCGTAGGTTATTAACTGTGCCATCCTCATTTCGCCATGGAACTGCAAACAATGTTAAGCCCTTTGAGCCTGCCTGAGCCTCTTCCATGCGCGCCAATACCATGGTTACTCCACACATTCCTGCATTAGATGCAAAATATTTCTCTCCATATAAAAGATACTGATTGCCGTCCTGTCTTGCCTTCACAACATTCGCTCCAACATCAGAGCCACCTTGACGTTCCGTTAAAAACGTGGCCCCCTCATATAGCTCTGTCTCTCCTGTTGCACAAACATGTGGTAAAAAGCGCGCTTTCACCTCATCACTCGCATAATGATCAAGGAGATAAGCCGTTGCCATCGTTAAAGTAACAGGACAGTAAAAGCCTGGCTCAGCATGTGATAGTATATAGCCTTGAGCAAAGCTATAGACATAGTTACCCTTTCTACCTAATTGCGGAATATCCTTATGCACATAGCCAACAATGCCGGTATTGTACGTCTCTTCAATTGTTCTTTTATAGCCATCATTGACCCAAACCTCTGACACTTCTTCACCATAGGCATTATACCTTTGTAATCGAGGTTCACCCTCTCTATCCGTATGCTTGGCTCTCACATCAATATCTCCAGCACAAAGCTCACCAAAATCTGTTAGCTCACGTTTTGCATAGTCCACAAACTCTTTATCTAGCATCATTTCTAAAACTTTATGAAGTGTATCATTTTCGTTAAAAAAGTTTGTTGTTTTCATTTCTTCCTGCTGTAAAACTTTCATGCTATCTCACCTCTTGTCCCTTCAAGGATTGTTTTAGTATTTTGCCCGATGCATTTCGTGGTAACGCTTCCACACGTTCAAAGATGCGTGGAATTTTATATTTAGCAAGACGCTCCTCCAAATAAGCTTTAAGTTCGTCCTCGTCAGTTTCCGTTTTGGCGGCATAAACGGCCTTCACCGTTTCTCCCCACTCCGGATGTGGCACACCGATTACAGCCACTTCAAATATCCCCTCATAGCTCAACATACGATCTTCTATTTCTTTCGGATAAATATTCACACCGCCTGAAAAAATAACATCCTTTTTACGATCGATAATCCAAATATAGCCGTCCTCATCTATGCGAGCTAGGTCACCTGTTTTCAGCCACCCATCTATAAATGCACCCTTTGTTGCAACATCATCCTTATAATAGCCCAGCATGTTACCCTCACCGAATATCACGATTTCTCCTACGTCACCAACACTGACATCTTCTCCATTGTCGTTAATAATCCGTAGCTCCGCCCCAAGTGGTGCACGCCGACCAATGCTCCCCGCCTTCGTTGCATGCTCTTCACCAAACAATAATGAACCATTTGGACCAGCCTCTGTTAATCCATAGACACAGGTTACATTATCCGTTCGGAAAGCTTTTTGGATAAAGCGAATTTCATTTTGCGATAACGGCGCTCCACCATAAACCCACCATTTCATCGATGATATATCAGCTGTTTGCAATCTTGGCATTTGGGCAGTTAACAAATAAGCGACAGGTGCTCCGAAGAAATGCGTTGTCTGTTCCTCCTCGATTGAATCTATCAATAAATCAGCTGTAAATGTTGGCGTTAGTATATTTGTCGAGCCTACAAGTACTCCTGCCATTAAAAATAAATGTAATGGAGCTGAATGCGTCAATGGCATCATAAGAAGAATCCGACTTTCTGGCTTTACTTCCATTTCTATTGCAATCATTTGCGCTACAGTTAAAATATTGCGATAGCTAAACAACACGCCCTTTGGTTTTCCCGTTGTACCCGAAGTATATAAAATCGTTGAAACATCATCTTCATTCAATTGGCAATCAATTGTTTGACTGCTTGCATGTTGAATAAGTGTTTCATAGTTTAGCCAACCAGCCTGCTCTTGGCCTGTTTTGATTTTCAAAGGGACTACCTTGATGTTTTCGACTGCTGCAAAAATCGCCTCATGCACTAGAATAGCTTTAGCATCAGCATGCTGCGCTACATACTCAACCTCTTGCAGCGTAAATTTCGCATTTACTGGAACGACAATGGCTCCAATGCGCTGAATAGCAAAATAGCTAACAACAAACTCTACAACATTTGGCATAAAAACAATAACTTTGTCACCTTGCCAGACCCCCTGCTCTAACAAAGCATGACTAAGACGTGTCACTTGCTCATCTAAATCACAATAAGTCACACGTCTGCCCTGACAAACAACAGCTTCACTCATAGGGTACTTTCGCGCATTACGTGCTAACAAATTCGAACTATTCATCGTGCATCTCTCCCTTTAAAGTCGCTAATTTTTCTGTAAATATGCCTTGTAAATGCTGTAACTCCTTTTTCATCTGTACAAGCTCTGCAATTTTGCCATCGATTTCTTGTATTTTTTGCTCCCCATATTCGACCGTGCGTTCTAACTGCTGAATGCCCGTGCGATCATCATCAAACAGCAATACCATCTCCTTGATCTCCTCAAGTGAAAAACCGTACCGCTTCCCCCGGAAAATAAGCTTAAGCTTCGCTAATTCTTTTTTTGAAAAGGTTCGCTGATTAGTAGATGATCGATTAGGATTAAGCAGCCCTAGTTCCTCATAATAACGAATTGTCCGTGTTGAAACATTAAACTCCTTAGCCACTTCTTGAATCGTCTTCAACACCATCCCCCCTTTCCGTTTCCCATCAGTATATCATTGACGCTAACGTAAACCACAACAAGATTTCTGAATTTTACAGAAAATAATCGCTTTAAGTAGCTGAATTAATTTATTGGGTGCTGTTAGTCAGTTTAGCTGGTCTATCCGTCGCTCTGGTGGGGCTTTCCGTCGCTTCGACGATTCTTTCCGTTGCTTTGACTGTTTCTTCCGTCGCTTCGGCAGGGTGTTTGATTGCGCCGCTAAATGATGAGTTGCGCCGCTAACTAAGGAAGGAACGCCGCTAAATCCTGATATTCCGCCGCTAACCATGCAAGGAACGCCGCTAAATCCTAATATTTCGCCGCTAACCATGCAAAGAACGCCGCTAAATCCTAATATTTCGCCGCTAAGAGCTTCGGATTCTATCCGTCGATTCAACACCTCTAGCTATCATATCTATTTCAACACAAAAAACCCCCGGCACATTGTCGTGCCAGGGGCTAGAAAGATTATTATTACATTTTTTCCGGTGCAGATACGCCGATTAAGCGTAATGCGTTGGCAATCGTTGTACGTACAGCAGTAATAAGGGCTAAACGAGCTTCTGTTAGCCCTTTATTTGAAGCATCTAACACTTTTTCAGCGTTATAGAAACTGTGGAAAGTAGCTGCTGTTTCTTGAATGTAGTTGGCGATACGGTGTGGTGTACGGTGCTTCGCAGCATCTGCTACCACTTTCGGGAAGTCGCCCACTTTTTTCAGTAAATCAATTTCTTTTTCTGCAGTTAACAGCGTTAAATGATCTGTTGTTGCAGCAAAGCCTTGCTCATTCGCTGAGCGTAAAATTGAAGAAATACGTGCATGCGCATATTGTGCATAATACACTGGATTTTCATTTGATTGAGATACAGCAAGATCAAGGTCAAAGTCCATGTGAGAATCGCCCGCAGTTTTCACGAAGAAATAACGAACTGCATCTAAGCCAACCTCTTCTACAAGCTCACGCATTGTAACAGCGTTTCCTGTACGTTTAGACATTTTAAACTTCTCACCGTTTTTATAAAGTTGAACCATTTGGATGATTTCTACTTCAAGTGTATCACGGTCGTAACCAAGCGCTTGAATAGCAGCTTTCATACGTGGGATATAGCCGTGGTGGTCAGCGCCCCAAATATTAATTAATTTATCGAAGCCACGTACAATTTTATCCTCATGATATGCGATATCTGGAGTTAGATATGTGAAAGAACCATCATTTTTAATTAACACGCGGTCTTTATCGTCGCCAAATGTTGTTGAACGGAACCAAGTAGCACCGTCTTCTTCAAATACATGGCCATTCGCTTTCAGTTTATCTAACGCTACTTCGATTTTACCGTTTTCATATAGTGAAGTTTCTGAATACCACACATTAAAGTTTACACGGAAGTTAGCAAGGTCTGTTTTTAACTTGTCTAATTCTAACGCTAAACCATGTTGACGGAAGAATGCAAAACGTTCTTCATCAGATTTTGCTAAAATTGCATCGCCATGCTCGCTTGTTAGTTTACCAGCGATTTCAATAATATCTTGACCGTGGTAGCCGTCCTCCGGCATCTCAGCATCCATTCCTAAAGCTTGCTTATAACGCGCTTCTAGTGAATACGCTAAATTATTAATTTGGTTACCCGCATCATTAATGTAGTACTCACGAGATACTTCGTAACCTGCCATATCAAGCACGTTACATAATGAATCCCCTACAGAAGCTCCGCGTGCGTGACCCAAATGTAGATCACCTGTTGGATTCGCAGATACGAATTCAATTTGAATTTTTTCTCCTGCACCAGCATTAGAACGACCATAGTCAGCACCTTGCTCAAGTACTGCTGTTACTACACCTGATAAGAAATCTTTACGCACAGTAATATTCATGAAGCCAGGACCAGCAATATCGATTTTCTCGATATCTGTACCTGCTGTGTCAAGATTATCCAAAATAGCTTCTGCAATTGCACGAGGTGGTTTTTTTGCTAATTTCGTTAATTGCATAGCAATATTTGTTGCATAATCTCCGTTTGCTTTATCCTTCGGTGTTTCAAGGTGAATATTTAATTGTGTGCCAGCCTCGACTAAGCCAGCTTTTTCAACAGCCTGCGCAATCGCTGCTTTAATGGCTTGTTGTACTTGTTCTACTGCGTTCATCATTGTACCTCCGTAAATGTAATGTCTAATGTATAATTGCCAACGGATTGCCCACCCATTAGTAAATCGTACTGTACATGGAAATCTCCGCTTACTGCCTGCTTTGTAAATGTCATTTCTTTCGTGTCAATGACGAGTGGCATTGAACCTAATTCACTTTCATAATGACCCATTTGTTGTTCAATTATGTTAAGTGGTAGTCGCATTTTTACTGCTCCATTACGCATAATTAATGCCTGTTCATTGCCTAGCTTCATAGTTGTGCGGATGGTTTTATCCTCCTGCACCTCTTCATATTTCAAATATATGCTTCCTGCTTTTTCAAGTAGCTGCCCTGTCAGCCACATTTCATAACTTTCAGACTCCCCATCAATCGGATGAATCTTAGAAATGAGCTTAATGTTCACCTGCGATCTTGCTTCGTTCGCCATTATGGACGCTCCCTTTTATTGTTTTTACTATAACCTTTTTATTATAGGATGAATCCTCATATTTTTTCAAGGTAGAAGTAAGTATTCTATCCGATGTGGCAGTAATTTGTTCATTATTGGATCATCACCAAAACGTGTGGTTGATTTCCGTTCCGACCGGGCGCTTTGTTGCTGCCGCTTCGCTTTCGCACAGAAAAAACATTTGTTGCTGCCGCTTCGCTTTCGCACAGAAAAAACATTTGTTGCTGCCGCT
>NZ_JBIWFC010000011.1:0-156549 GCF_044762845.1 Lysinibacillus sp. NPDC096382 | reverse complement strand
ACGATTAAACGGCTTGAGTCCGTTAGAATTCAGGACTCAAGCCGCTTAATACATTTTTTATTATTTCCACTGTCTACTTGACTGGGTGCAGTTCAATTGATTTTGAGCATGGGCATTTTTTGGTTTAGATATAATGCTAAAATCGACATTTTTGTGAAGAAATATTATTTTAGAGTATGATCAAATCTAAACGAAGATTTCAAGTGTTTAAACACAAAATTCACCAAAATGTTACTTTTGTATTATGAAAGAATCATAGGGGCGCCTAAAAGTGGCGGTATATGTGGCGCGAATTGGCGGTATTTATAAAATGGTTAATAGAACACCGCAAAAGAATAACGTAGTAACGCCAAATACCGGCGTTGAATTACCATTGAATTGGAACGTATGGAAATGATAGGGTATATGTACTCGAGGGGAAATATTTGCTATAGCAAACAGTAAGTATAAATCAAATGGAGGCGACCATCTTGCAACTAATAAAAAAATCAAATATGAAGTTAACAATTGTGGTAACAATGATAATAAGTTTATTTATTCTTCCGTTTGGATCAACAGCAATGGCTACTGAAGATTTTGAACGAAAGGGAACAATTATTGCGGAATCTGTTTATTACAATACACTAACAAAAAAATACGAATTTGATACTGAATTTGCGTTAAGTAATGGTTTGACAAAGAACGAGGTAAACAATGCTGAAGCCTATTTTGAAGGTTTATCAGTGACTGAAGTAGAACAGATGAATAATGAGATTGGTTTTGACGAAAGCTTAGAATTGCAAAATGGTGAAATAACACCTAGTTTCATTCCTGCAATTTTAATTCCTATCGCAAAATATTTGATAGGAACGGCAGGTGCAGTTATTATTTATCATGTAATTACTTATGGTATTATTAAAGCGTGCAAAAATTTAAAGGGTGAATACTGGTTCTTTACAGATTTTTGTGAAACAAATGGATGGCTTTAATAAAAAATAATACCTGAGGAGGGTTTACTTATGAAATTTTTAGATAGTAATTTTTTTATTTTTATTTTGGCTTTTGTAATTGCTATTGCGTTTGTCAACCCACCTGTAATGTATGATTTTAAAAGTATAATTTATTTTTCTATTTATTTAACGATTTTAATTTCAGCTGGATTTGTTACATTAAAGTTTTTATTTAAGATGTTTGATTTGGCTGTTTTGAAATTTAGTAAGAACTGAAAATTCCGTTTTACATGTCTATAAGTGAGAGAAGTCAACTCGTTAATGGGTTGACTTTTTTGATTTTATATATCTATATGCAATGAAAAAACCACTCATTTGAGTGACCAAAAATAATTTTTATTCAAATTCTTTAGCAAGTGAACCCGGTAATGCTATATCGAATCCAGCTTGGGATTTATATGAATATTACCCATAAATATCTCCGAAACAGTAATAATATCGTCATCCACAAAGTCCGTGTCACCATAATACTCTATAAAGATAACATCATTAGGATTAGATCCATAAGAAGTAGGTGTTACAGCAAGTCGGATATTTGTAATGTTGTCACCTCAAGAATTTGTAGAATCTTTCCAGTATATTTCACGTATTCCCCTTTGTAACGATCTGGATTCTTTTTCAATTGTGGATAGTCAATAGTTTTTGCGTTTGCTTTCTTAGTAGCAGCTTCATGCTCTGCTTTTTTACGAGCTTCTTCTTCCGCCTTAGCTTTTGCCGCAGCCTCTTCTTTTGCTTTCTGTTCAGCTAATGCCTTTTCCTTAGCTTCTTTTTTCTCGCGTGCAGCTTTTTTTTCGGATGTTTCTTCCTTATGTTTTGCTGCTGTTTCTACCTTTTCATTGTCTTTAGGGTCTTTAGATGACTCGGTGCCGTTTGTGGTACAATTATAAATCCAATTATAAAAACAACAACTGAAATACCAAGAACAAGACCAACTTCATTTTCTTCTTTATAAGTCAAATTACTAATAAAACTAGCAAAATCCTAACATACCAAAATGCTAACATAGTTCCCATAAATAAACTCTCCTCTCAATTGCCATCCTAGGAAATATGAGGTGAAAAGTTCATGCAAAAAAACAGACAACTGTGATTAGTTATCTGTTTCCTCATTATTTTCTACTTCTATAATTTTAAATAATTCGTTCATATCAGTTATTTCGAAAGCATTGATTAGTTCATTTAGTGACGCCTTTGGATAACTTTTTTGTTTCCCATTTACCATTTCACTTACTGCTCGATTCGATAAATAATTGACTTTGAAAATTGACTCCATAACATTAGATAACAGTAATCTATTAGGATAGTGTCAATGTACACAAACCACTATGGTATAATATAAAAAACGGAATAATAAGATAGAGGTACAAATCGGCAATTCGATTTGTTTAAAAGGGAAGATCGGTGTAAATCCGACGCTGTCCCGCAACTGTAAATGTGAGCATGTTTCAAAAGACCACTGTTACGCATTGTAATGGGAAGGTGAAAAGTGTGATGAACATAAGCCAGGAGACCTGCCTTTATCTAGTACAACCAAAAAACCTACGAGGATAGGGGGTGTTGAGTGTGACTAGAGAAATTCTCCTGCATGCTCATAGTACGATGATTGCAAAAAAGGTAGCTTCTATAACGAATAGCAAGCTTTTTTCGCCGTGTCAATCACCGTATTATGTCGTGTATTTGTCATAGTAGGCATCTTTCTGATGAAGGAAAGATGTTTTTTTATGTTAAAATTGAAGGAGTGTTACACATGAATCCACAAGTAATCGAGTATTATGAAAATCTATTAAAATTTGAAGTCATGGAAACGCAATATACAAGTACTTCTCAAACATTAAATGAGATAGTTGAACAGTATGTAGAGCAAAATGCTGTTCATGAAAATGATATTTTAACAGCTTATACGAATGTAATGAAAGAACTAATCGGATAAAGTGGCGTAATATCCCCACTGATTAATAGTCTTCACCAAGGTTAAAAGGCTACATAATGTTCATCTCAACGGGACATTATGTAGCCTTTTCTATGAAAACAAGGGTTTAATCTAATTATATCAATAGGAATACATCTATTTGTCATAAAAAAACCTCTAGGACTTCATACTTATTTCACTTTTTATCTATATAATAATTTTGCGCTTATTATTATAGATTGGAGAATTAGACATGAAGAACACGCTTTATCAGAGCTTTTGGCGAACGCACTTTTATGCCGCATTATTTATTACTCCACTTCTTATTTCACTAACGTTAAGTGGTATAGGTTTTTTATTTTATACCAATGTTGAAAATCAGTTATATGATAAATACTTTTTTGGTGAAAGTGGAAAAACCGAGGTTCAATCTATTGATGATGCTGTTAAACTTGCAGAAGAATCATATGCTAGCTATAAAGCAAATAAAATTATAGCGTTAGAAGAGCCTTACAATACTCGTTTATCGATGAAGAATGCAGATGGCAAAGAGAAATATGTGTTCCTAGATAGTCATAACCAAATTATCGGTGGTCAAGATGCTGATTACACATTTGCAAATATTATGAGAAATGCCCATAGTTCCTTATTTATTGGGGGAACGGTTGTCAATTATTTAGTAGAATTAGCGGCTTGTTGGGCTATTTTCTTACTATTTTCAGGCATTTACATGACGTTTAAAGCAAAAATACTAAAGAAAACAAAGCAGACAAATAAACGTCAAAAGAGTAGAAAATTCCATGCGCTTGTTGGAACAATTATAACAATTCCAATGCTTGTTATTATTTTCACAGGCTTACCATGGTCAGCACTAATGGGGAAATATATTTATCAAGCTTCACAAGATCATCCATCTTTTGGTACGCCGTTATTACAGCAGCAGCCACCTACATCTGATGTCAGTGAGATTCCTTGGGCTACTCGTCAAGAAACCCCTCCATCGTCAGATTCGGCTCATGCAGCGCACCATGGTATGGGAGCTAATATGGGCTATGTTGCTAACCCTAACCAACTGAGTGTGGAAAAGCTGCAACATGAAATTGATGCAATGAATATATCAAAACCATACGCTATTATTTATCCTACTAGTGAAGACGGTGTCTATACAGTTGCAAAATCTAGTAACACTGGTGTCACAGGGCTTGATGTTAGTCCGTATGATGAAACGACAATGTATTTTGATCAATATAGCGGAAAATATATAGACAAGGTTGGATATGAGGACTATGGTATTCTTGCCAAATGGTTCACATGGGGAATTCCTTTGCATGAAGGTCACTTGTTTGGTTGGCCAAATAAATTAATAAATTTACTAGTATGTCTAGCATTTTTAGTAGTTATTATTTGGGGAGTTAGTACATGGCTACTACGAAAGAAACAAGGTATGCTATCTGCACCACCTAAAATCTCTCAAAAGGTATCCATTCCTTTTATTATCTTCATGATTATTTTAGGTATACTGATGCCACTATTTGGGCTATCATTAATTGCTGTAGTATTCGTTGAAGTAATGATAAATTTAGTGTCTAAAAATAAAAAAGAAGTCCATTAAAAAAAGCGATTACTGTATCCTATAAATAAGGAATACAGTATCGCTTTTCTTTTTTTAAAGCCACCCTTTATCACTGGCGATTTGCACAGCTTGTTGTCTAGACTCGACATGAAGTTTTTGAATAGAGGTAGATAAATAGTTTCGAATAGTGCCTTTCGTTAAAAATAATTTTTTACTAATCTCATTTGTTGTGAGTCCTTCTTTTACAAGCTGCAGAACAGCAATTTCACGATCATTTAGTGGATTCTGTTCTTTCATAAATAACGTAGCAGCTAAATCTCTACTAACTACTTTTTCACCATTCATCACTTTTCTTATTGTTGCAATTAAATAGTCAATTGGCTCATCTTTTAATAAATAACCTTGTACCTCACAATCCATCGCTTTTTGTAAATAGCCAGGGCGTGCAAAGGTAGTGACAATCATCACCTTGCACGGTAAATTTGCCTGTCTTATTTTTTCAGCAAGTTCAAGACCAGTAAGATTAGGCATTTCGATGTCCAATACACAAACGTCGGGTAGCTCTTGTTGAATATATTCCCATGCTGTTTGACCATCTGAAACTTCTGCAATCACTTCTATATCTGGCTCAAACGACAATAAGGACTTTAAGGCGCCACGTAACATTTGTTGATCTTCTGCTAATAATACTCTAATCATGTAGTTGGCTCCTTTTTATAGTGTTGGATTGGCATTGATAATGTCACAATCGTCCCGCCTGTCGGGAAATTGTCAATGGAAGCATTTCCTTGAAGGGCATTCATTCGTTCTTTCATCGATGAAAGTCCATTCCCATGGCCTTGGTTATGTAAGCCAATACCATCGTCCACAACGTTTATCTTTAAAATCCCATTATTATAGTTGATATCTATTTGGCATTTTTTTGCTTGGCTATGTTTAATAATATTGGTAGTTGTTTCACGAAGACATAAGGACAGCATCGTTTCTTCCACACTAGCTAGTAGTAGCTTAGGACAGTTATTTTTTATTTTTATGGAGATATCTGCTGTTTGTAAGTGCTGCTTACAATGAATAAGCTCACTTTCTAACGAAATAAAATTCATATCGGAAACTAATTCTCTTACTTGCTTTAGCGCTGTTCGTGTTGTTGCTAAAATATCATTTAGCTCATCTTTCACACGCATTGTATCTTTGTCGACTAATTTTGTTGTTAGTTCGGTTTTTATTTTAATCATTGTCAATGTATGACCAATCGTATCGTGGAGGTCTCTCGCAATACGTTGTCTTTCTTCTTGCTGAACAAGCTGGGTATTTACCTCAGTTAATTCTGATTGTAATTTTTTGGACTTTTCTACGTAGTAAATTAGCATTGGAAGTAGTAGCTGAATGATCATGATTGGTATTAATGCTTGGAATTGTAATTTATAAGATGCTCCTGATTCAAACCAAATAACTATAAAAAACATTAAGGCAACGGCAATCATTCCTATAGCAATATGCCATTTTTTTTTAGCTCTCCCAATTAAATCAGCAAATGTAAATCCAAATAATAACATAGTAGATCCTTCATAAATACCCAGTATGATAATAAGTGTAAAGCCTAGTAAAGAAGCTAACAGTAAACGCCAATCTTTAAACCATAAAGCAATATAGAAGGCTACTAAAAATAACATAAGGATAATCATTTTAGCCATTAATGGTAATGGAGAATTCGAACTTAATACCATGGTAAATAAAAAAACTAGCGATACAACATCGATAATTAAATAGCGTTTTGCCTGATCTCTTGGATATATCTTTATAGTTCACACCAACCCTTGTCGATTATTTCTGTGTGACACTTTGAATGGCATGTTTGCGAATCCATTCCATTGGCCCTAAATGAAAATGCTTGATACAAATATGTGCAATAAAAAGTTGAAGAAGGGAAAGGGTTAACCAAATACCAATAACTTCAATGCTATTCAATTTTCCACCTAAACCTAAGCCCCAGCCATAGAAAATAATAGATGCAATAATATTTTGCAGCACATAGCAACTTAAAGACATTTTCCCAATCTCACCAAATTTCTTCCATAACCAATCTAGCTTCTTATATTCTACCATTTTACCTAATATTCCAATATAACCAATAGATAGGATTGGTGCAAATAAATATCGAACAGGTAAATCAAATACTCCTCCAGGAATAAAGATTAGGAGATTTAAAGGTATCCCAATAAAAATACCGATTTTGAATAGCTTTTGACGCGCCTGACGTCCTCTGTCATCTTGTAAAAATACACCATTCCTCATTAGCTTAACACCAAGTAAAAATAAAAAGATATTCATGGGGATAATAAAAATAGCTTCCGTTCTAAAATAAAGAAAATGTGTTAAACGATTTTGTATTTGCTCAAACCAAGTGCCATTTTCATAAAGACTAACGATTGGATCGAGCCCAACAATGGAAACATTAGCGCCGCCCTGCAATGTGCCGACTAAAATCAATAGAATCATTAGTGCATGGAAACTACCTAAAACGTATAACGCACGTTTAATCGCTTTGTCACCAAATTTGACGATAAAGGCAACGATAACAGCTGTCACAGCATAGCTCATTAAAATATCATATTCCATAACTAAGGTGAAGTGGATAAGACCCTCCATAAATAAAAAGACTATCGTCCAAATATACATGCCTGGCCAAACATTTCCTTTTCGCAAAGCTTGCTGATATTTTAATTCCAGACCAACACCAAACATGATTGTTAATAAACCAAGGAGTTTACCGTTTACTAAAAAAAGGACTGTCATTCGTAAAAAATCGTTCAATGACCACCAACCTGAATAACTACTCGTTGTGATATACGAAATGTCTCCAAGATATGCAAAAATCCAAATATTTGTGCCAAGTGTCCCTAATACGGCAAAGCCTCGTAACATATCGATTAGGGGTAATCTTTGTTGAACTTTCATCATAAAACCACTCTTTCCTTGTTTTCTTACAATAATGATAAGAAAACGAAAGGAAAAAACATATTCACACCAGTCAAAGGTTCCTTATGACAGGTGTCATTTTATGTAGCGAAAACTAACGGTCAGCTAAAAGACCTTACTTTAAATTAATGGGTTAACAATTGAATTGGGAGTTCAATTAGCATACGAATTGGACCCTTCTCATTTGTTGATATATAATGATTTTCGTCGTTTAAACAAGTTGGTTAGCATTGAAACTAACAATACAATTAGCAACAGTCTGTTAACTTTCTCAAAATAAATGACATCATCTATATGGAGTGACTGAAGAGAGTCTCCTCTTCATGTTAAACGGGAGGAACAATTATTTGAAAAAGTTTCGTGGAAAAAAGCGTTATTTCCGTAACTTATGGCGGGAGACAAAAGCCGAACGGTATAATTTGGACTTTGGAAAAGAAGGTTGGTTTGATTTATGGCACACCCATCTTGATTTTTACGGGGTTGGGAATAATAGTTTGAAAATAAAAAGAGAACATATAAAAGCAAATATAGCTTTATTGTATGGTTTATTAGAAGAACTCCAAACACTCGGAAAACCATATCAATCGTGGATTGAAATAGTTGACGAAGATGCTGGTTTAGATGCTATCTATATACATACTCCTAATCCAAATGAGGACAATTTTCCACTTAAGATAGAAAAATTAAACTGGCATTGCACTGTCCCTAAATATTTGAAGGATATAATTGACCTAAAAGAATTTAATGTAGGACACTATAAGTGGGACTCATATAACTCCTACATAATTCAGTCCAAAAATAACGAGCTTGAATTATAAATTTATTAAAGCGAATAAAAAGCAGCCGAGAAATGAACTGCACCCCAATTGTTAGACACAGCATCTAACAATTGGTGGTGTAGTTTTTTTATGACTAAATTTACGAGCGAGATAAAGTTAAAGATTATTCAAGGCTTTAATTCAAAGATTTTTTATAAAAAAAATAAATATTGCGAAAACTAATCAAATTAGTTAAAATGGTAATACAATTAGTCAACGAAGGGGATAAGAGTTAGAATGAAGATTACGAAGAATGGTACAGTGTTTCAATTGTCATTTATGCCAAGGATTTTTCCTGTTAATTGTTATATTGTAGAAGAAGAAAGCGAGCTTACACTGATCGATGCAGCCCTACCATATAGTGCAAAAAGTATAATAAAAGCGGCTGAAAGTATTGGTAAACCGATTACAAGAATCATCATTACTCACGCACATAGTGATCATATAGGAGCTCTAGATACGTTAAAAGAATTATTACCAGATAGTCAGGTGTGCATTTCTTCCAGAGACGCTTTGTTATTGGAAGGAAATAGTGCATTACTTCCAAATGAAAAAAATACACCAATTCGGGGAGGCATACCAAAAAATATTAAAACCAAACCAGACTTATTACTCGAAGAAGGTGATCGTGTTGGCTCATTAGAAGTGATAGCAACGCCAGGTCATACACCTGGCTCCATCACTCTTTTTGATACACGTAATAGAAGTTTAATTGCTGGTGATGCCCTCGTAACTAGAGGAAAACTACTAGTATCGGGAGTGGTGAATCCGTTGTTTCCATTTCCTGCTCTTGCAACATGGGATAAAAGCACAGCTCTAATAAGTGCAAAAAAATTAAGGGAGTTAAATCCAAGCTTACTTGCTGTAGGGCACGGGAAAATGTTAAAGCAACCACAGGAGCTTTTGGACATAGCAATAGCCGAAGCAGAAAAAAATTTTAGACAATCCAAATAGGAAGTGAAAAAAATGTCCCGTCGAATGAAAATAGATATATCGATTATTTTACAAAAGGCAATGGAGCTAGTTGATGAACAAGGATTGGACCAACTTTCAATTGGACTATTAGCTGAAAAATTGGAAATACGGCCACCTTCCTTGTATAACCATCTTGATGGATTGAATGAATTGAAGCAGAAGTTAGCTATTCAAGGCGTAAAAAAATTAAATGAATATATGCTTCAAGCTGCAGTAGGACGTTCAGGTGATAATGCTGTTCGTGCAATTAGTCAGGCCTATATTCAATTTGTTAGAGAGCACCCGGGGTTGTACGATGCTAGCACTCGCTTTCCGGATGCTAACGATCAAGAACTACAGCAAGCCCAAGAAGCTGTCGTGCAACTTGTACTTCAAGTGCTTGCTGCCTATAATTTGCAAGAAGAAATTGCGATTCATATGGTCAGAGGATTAAGAAGTATTCTACATGGATTCACTTCTATTGAACAAATGGGGGGATTTGGGCTGCCACTTGATATCAATAAAAGCTTCTTAATCTTAATTAATACTTTTATCGAGGGCATTCATGCAGTTACGTTTAATGAAGATAAATATATGCAAATGAATGATTAAGGAGGAAATTTTGCTCCATTTTAAAAGGGATATTCTGAATGGGGAAAAAAGAAAGAAGCGGGAAATGACACAGAGGATCAATTTCCCGCTATAACTTGTTGAATAGAATGGATGTTGGCATAAGAGATTTGTCGTTGAACGGGTCTGCTGCTCATTTTCATTTACATAGCAGTTAAGAAGTATGCTTTAGTTTGAATTACATCCCCACATTATTTAGTACATGAATAAATTCTATAGTCTAAAACGCCTTCATACTTTAAGTTCATATCAAAATGTTTATCCATTACTTCATAAAGTTCAGGTGCAATGTCCTTCGAGTGATGAAGTTCAGGAATGGAGAAGATCGATTTATTTTTTTGTATACGAATATTTTTAAAACCAGCCTGGTTAAACAAAGCTACCCAATCCTTTTTCATTGAACAAGAATCAAATCCATAAAACTGTTTGATTTCCTTGTCAATTTGTTCCTCAAGTGGTTGATGAATAGTAAATTCAATGGCAATAAACCGACCCCCATTTTTTAATAAACGAAAAATTTCTTTAAGGGCATTAGGTTTATTGACAAAAGAAAGAACAGATTCAGAAATAATAAAGTCAAATGTATGATCAGGTAATGGAACTTGTTCTATAGAGCATTGAATTATTTTTACGGGTAAGTGATTTTTTTTCATTCTCTTTTTAGCCTTTGCAACCATTTCAGGATTGATATCAATACCAGTTACTTTTGCTTTATATGTCTCCGCCAAGTAGGCAGCAGTTTGGCCTGTACCACAGCCTACATCCAAAATGCGGGAATTTTCGCTAACGCTCTCTACCTTGAATATTTCCTTTGTTAGATTAATACCACCAGGATGCGCACCGCCTACACCAAATTTGGACAGAAAATCTAGATATTTTGAATTTTGAATCGGAATCCCTTCTTTATTCGTATTTTTGTATAATATGAAATTAAAAATAGTATGGTTACTGAGATGTCATGAGGAACCTTTACAGAAAGGAAGAGGAGAATTATTAATAGTTGGGCTTCAACATTTTACAATACATATCTATATATTTTTTTAGCAACTTCTCCGATAGTCTAAACAATAAAAAAATACAGACGTATACTAGTAAAAAGATATTTGATAGGGGGTGAATTGATGCCATTTTATCCACCGAATCCTAGAATGAGACCATTCCCACCAAGAAATAGACAAGGTTTTGGCCCTCCTATTCAAGGTAGAAGAGGGCAACCTTTCTTTTACCCTAATCAGCAACCCCAAACTTCGAGATTTGGAAGATTACCACAGCATTTAAATACCATTATGAACCATGCAGGAACAATAACAAATGGAGTTGGTATGTTAAGGCAAATGGGAGCATTTTTAAATTTCTTTAGGTAGATTATTTCGATGGATCTTTTAAAGTCCGCCTTATAAAAATAGTAAGAAAGGCTTGAAAACCCCTCTGAAGAGTAAATTTTCTTAAGAGGGGTTGTTGTGATTGAATAATCATTGTTTAGAATGCTTATTTAAGTTGCTTTTCAATAATAGAGCGATTTTTCTCTTTAAACAATTCATTATGTGATGACACGACCCCATGACGATAGGCAGTAGGCTCTAAATACGTTTTAATAGAGTTCACGGCATTAGCTGCATCCTGGAAGGTACCTAGAAGTAGATTGATTTTTCCTTCAAACGCTAAAATATCACCTGCTGCAAAAATACCAGGCTGCACAGTTTCACCCGTTGCTTTTCCTTCGAAATAGTAATCTCTTTTTTTAGGAATGGTCAGTGATTGATCCAATTCTAATGATGCTTCGCGGTTATAGCCATGACTAACAATTACTTCATCGATTTGACGCGTATAGCTTTGCTTTGTTTTTGAGTTTTCACATGTCACTAGTTGAATCGCTGTTTTGTCAGCATTAGCAGTCAATTTTGAAATAGTTGTATGGCATTCAATCTTTACGCCAGCATCTAAAGCTTCTTGTATTGTTGCTTCATGCGCAGATAACTTATCTTTACGATAAACTACAGTTACATTTTTAGCGATAGGACTAAGTTCAACTGCCCAGTCAATAGCCGCGTTTCCGCCTCCTGAAATAATAATTTCCTTGTCCACAAAGTGTCGATAAGACTGCACAGTATAGTGTAAATTAGTCATTTCATATTTTTCTGCACCTTCTAGTGAGAGCTTTTGAGGGTTAATAATACCACCACCAACTGCTAAAAGAACGGTTTTAGAATAATGTTTATCTCCTTGTGTAGTATGTAGAACAAAAATATCACCTTGGCGCTCGATGAAATCGACTTTTGTACCTGTTAAAATGGTTGGATCAAAGGTTTTTGCCTGCGCAATTAACTGTTTGACAAATTGTTCGCCTAATACAGGAGGGTGTCCACCAATATCCCAAATGAGCTTTTCAGGATAAAGTAAAACTTTACCACCAAGCTGTTGCTGACTCTCAATTAATTTCGTTTTTAATCCTCGTAAACCACTATAAAAGGCACTATATAGACCTGCAGGGCCACCACCAATAATTGTTACATCGTATAAATGTTGCATTTATATCACCATTTCCTTAAAAAATAATAAAAAAGTGTTTGACAAAACTCTATAGGAAAACTAGACTAACTTTAGTGATAATGATTATCATTATCGACTAATCGTTATCATAGCATGGAAAGAAGTAAAAGGAAAGAGAGGTTATGTTGTGCGTTTACAAGTTGAATCGATTCGTATCGGCTATGAGGACAAAACGATTGTGCATGATTTATCGCTACAAATTCCGGACGGTAAAATAACGACCATTATTGGGTCCAATGGCTGTGGCAAATCAACACTTTTAAAGGCTATTACAAGGATTTTGAAGCATAAAAGTGGACAAGTCATATTAGATGGTCAAAATATCTCCGAGATGAACACAAAAGAATTAGCGAAAGAACTTGCCATCTTGCCACAAAGCCCGGAAAGTGCACATGGTTTAACAGTAGAAGAACTTGTATCCTACGGTCGATTTCCATATCAAAAGGGCTTCGGTAATTTATCGCAAAAGGATAAAGAAATGATTGACTGGGCCTTAAAGGTAACTAAAACGGATGACTTTCGTCAGAACACGGTTGATGCCTTATCAGGTGGACAGCGTCAACGGGTGTGGATTGCAATGGCATTAGCGCAAGAGACCGATATTATTTTTTTAGATGAGCCAACAACGTATTTAGATATGGCCCATCAGTTAGAGGTTTTAGAATTACTTTACAAGCTTAACGAAGAAGAAGGACGCACAATTGTTATGGTGCTACATGATTTAAATCAGGCAGCACGTTTTTCAGATTTTATCGTGGCGCTATCAAAAGGAGAGCTTGTGAAGTTTGGTACTGCAGAGGAAGTCATGGTACCTGAAGTATTAGAAAAAGTGTTTAATATTGATGCAGTCATTGGTAAAGATCCACGAACAGATAAGCCAATGTGCATTACATATAACTTACTAGAAACAGTGTAAAAGGGAGATATATTTATGAAAAAGTGGCTATTACCAATGTTTATGATGGTCGTACTAGTGCTTGCAGCGTGCGGCAATAAAGAAGAGAAGGCGGATGAGGGCTCTAAAGATAAAGCATCAGCAGAAACGATAACGTATCAATCAGAATCAGGTCCTATTGAAGTACCAGCTAACCCTAAACGTGTAGTTGTGTTATCTTCATTTGTTGGAGATTTACTACAGCTTGGCGTTAATGTTGTCGGTGTCGATTCATGGGCTGCAGATAATCCGAACTTCCAAGATGATATTAAAGATGCAGTAGTTGTTGAGAATACGGATATCGAAAAAATTATCGAACTTGAGCCAGATTTGATTATTGGTTTAAATGGTATTGAAAATGCGGATAAATTAGCAGAAATCGCACCAACTGTATTATTTACTTATGGCAAAGTAGATTATTTACAGCAATTTATTGAAATCGGTAAAGTTGTAAATAAAGAAAAAGAAGCAACTGATTGGGTAAAAGATTTTAAAGAGCGTGCTGCAGAAGCGGGTACAAAAATTAAAGAAAAAATCGGCGAAGAAGCAACGGTTACTGTTGCAGAAATGTTCAATAAACAATTGTATGTTTATGGAGATAATTGGGGTCGCGGAACAGAAATTTTATATCAAGAAATGGGCTTGAAAATGCCTAAGAAAGTGAAGGAAGGTGCTTTAAAACCAGGTTATTTAGCCATTTCTCAAGAGGTATTAGGTGATTATGCGGGTGACTATGTGATTTTTAGTACATTTAAAGGTGAGGATAGCGCCATCAAAAATGCTGCGTGGTTTAAAGATTTAAAGGCTGAGAAAAATGGTCATTTATTTGAAGTGAATGCCAACGAATTTTACTTTAATGACCCAATCACTTTAGAAAATCAACTAGATTTCTTTGAAAAGAAATTTTTACAATAATTTCAGTAGAGAGTAGCGAAGGCAAATGACAAAGTTTCGACATTTCCCATTTTGGCTTCAGGTGTTGCTTGCACTGATCTTATTAGCAGTGACAGTTACGATTTCGCTTTGTATCGGAGCGGCAAATACGAGTATTGAAGATGTCTTTCAAGCAATTGTTGGACGAGACGGCGGTAAGCATTATGCTATTTTACGAGAAATTCGATTTCCACGAATTATTGCTGCTATTTTTGTAGGTAGTGCACTCGCAGTTGCTGGGGCTATTATGCAAGGGGTTACTAGAAATCCATTAGCAGATCCGGGACTTCTTGGCATCACAGCAGGTGCGAATGCAGCACTTGCATTGACGATGGCATTTATCCCAAATACGTCGTATTATATGCTTATTTTTGCATGTTTCGTAGGTGCAGGCGCAGGGATGATTGTTGTCTATGGTATTGGCGCTTCAACTAAAAATGGTTTTTCTCCATTAAAGTTAGTTTTGGCTGGGGCTGCTGTATCCGCGCTATTACAAGCAATAGCAGATGGTACGGGAATATTATTTCAAATATCAAAAGATGTTTCGATGTGGACGAGTGGTGGTTTAATAGGCACTACATGGCAAGCTTTAA
Organism: Lysinibacillus sp. NPDC096382; assembly: GCF_044762845.1. NCBI lineage: Bacteria > Bacillati > Bacillota > Bacilli > Caryophanales > Bacillaceae > Lysinibacillus > Lysinibacillus sp. NPDC096382. The sequence goes on along the minus strand of NZ_JBIWFC010000011.1, from coordinate 141,688 downwards.
TGATTGCTCCTGTTATTTTGGTCGGATTAATTGTTGCGTTTGCGTTTAGTCGTCAGCTAACCATTTTAAGTTTAAATGAAGAAGTAGCTGTTGGGTTAGGACAAAATACAGCCGTTATTAAAGGAATTATGATGTTTGTCGTTGTAATTCTTGCAGGGTCCGCAGTAGCACTTGTAGGTAATCTAGCGTTTGTTGGGTTAATGGTGCCACATATTGTCCGTGCAATTGTAGGGACAGACTATCGATTTGTTTTACCGATGAGTGCCATTATCGGTGGCTGGTTTATGGTAACAGCGGATTTTGCAGGTAGAATGATTAATGCTCCATATGAAACTCCGGTAGTTGCGATTATTTCAATTATTGGCCTTCCGTTCTTCTTACTTCTTGTTCGGAAGGGGGGGCGTCAAATTGTTTAATATTGGGCGAAAAAAACAACGTAGATGGTTATTGGTTTGGATCTTATTAACAATAGTCATTTTTGTTATGGGTATTTCAATGGGAGCAGCTTCGGTGTCGATTGATCGCATCATACCGATTTTAATGGGAGATGGTAGCTTCAAAGAATCATTCGTATTGTTCTCTGTTCGCTTGCCAAGATTGTTTGTGCTGGCAGCAGCCGGAATGGCTTTAGCTTTAGCTGGTGCCGTTTTGCAGGGGGTGACCCGTAATGACTTAGCGGACCCTGGTATTATTGGAATTAATGCAGGTGCAGGTATTGGGATTACGCTTTTTTATCTCCTTGTCAATGGAGATTTACCTAATTTTGCGTATATGTTACCACTTGTAGGATTTTGTAGCGCTTTATTAACGGCAATCTGCATTTACTTTTTCTCGTATAAACGCAATGAAGGTGTGCAGCCGGTCCAACTCATTTTAGTCGGAGTAGGTGTAGCATCTGCCTTATCGGGTGTAATGATCATATTAATTTCCTCAGCTGAGCGTAGTGATGTGCAATTTATCGCGCAATGGCTTGCAGGCAATATTTGGGGAGCAGATTGGCCATTTTTCTGGGCTTTATTGCCTTGGCTTGTGCTAGGCATTCCATTTATTTTTTATAAAGCAAATGTGTTAAATGTACTGGCAATGACAGAACAAACGGCGGTTGGCTTAGGCTTAAATATCGAACGAGAGCGCTTACAATTAATAGTTGTCTCTGTAGCACTAGCTGCGGCAGCTGTATCAGTCACAGGAGGCATTGCCTTTATCGGTCTCATGGCTCCACATATTGCAAAGCAGCTTGTCGGACCGCGTTTCCAGTTCTTTTTACCCCTAACATTGTTTATCGGTGCAAGCTTACTAATGCTAGCGGATACAATTGGCCGCGTAGCAATTTCAAGTGCGACAGTGCCAGCAGGTATTATCGTCGCATGTATTGGTGCACCATATTTTTTATATTTACTACGAAAAAACGACTGAATGGCTTTGGCTGTTCAGTTGTTTTTTTGAAAGGTTTTGCAGCGACGGAATGCAATCTCAAGGAGACGGATAGAATTTGTAGCGACGGAAAGGTAAGCCTCATCGACGGATAGAAGTCTCAGAACGACGGAAAGCGAGCAAAAAAATACTATCAAGAGCTGAAACGGTGGAAATTTTCCGTTCTTTCTGTCTAAAAAACTAGGTGAAAAATTTTATTTGTACTCTGTGATTTCAAGTTTTTTGGAACCCCTTTTTATGAGGTTCTTTTTTTATAAAATAGGTATAGGAGGTGAAAAAATGATTTTATTAGAACGTCATGAATCGGAGCAACACAAAATTTTAGAGGCATTGATACGAAGATTACCTAGCACACATACTGAATGCATGAATTATTTTGAGAGGTTGAGGCGTATACACGCAGGCTTTGCTGGGGAGCAAAGAGTAGATGCCGAATGGCTTGAAATCATGTTACCTCAACCTCATTATTTTCTTCATGATTTACAAATACTTAATCAGTATGGTACTACTCATCAAATAGACACCGTTTTACTTTGTCCTCAATTTATATTGATACTCGAAATTAAAAATGTGACAGGCTTTCTAGATTTCGATGAATCTTTTCATCAATTTACGCGAACTACAACAGAAGGCGATGTCGAGGGAATGACGAATCCAATTCATCAAAGTAGACGCCATATGGAGTGGATGATGGGTATGTTACAACAGTCAAGGCTTGAGATTCCCGTTCAATATGCTGTCGTTTTGGCAACGAAGAATGCTATTTTATCGAAAAGATTAAGGGGACAACCAATTTTTCATGTTTCAGGTTTACGTTATCACGTACGAGAATGGCTTCAACTGCATAAAGAGACAGTGGTGAATGAGGAAAAGCTCTTTCAATTTGCTTCTAAATTATTGTCCATGCATAGGCCCATAAAAAGAGAAATAGCATTGCCTGTTCAGGATTTAGTAAAAGGCGTGCTATGCGATAGTTGTTTAAATGGACAGACAATGAACTATCGTTACCCAAAATGGTATTGTCATCGCTGCGGAGCAGTTGATCAAGAGGCCATTTTTAGGACGCTTGAAGAGTATCGATTGCTAGTAGGCGAAACGTTAACAAATAGAAGCTTTTGTGAGTTTTTTGCAATCGATTCGCCGAATACCGCTTATAAATTACTACAAAAGTTACCTTTGAAAGCTGAGGGAACAAAAAGTAATAGGAAATATTTAATTGTTAATTAACTTACAAAAATTCAAGCGGTCTGAAATTTTGCTAAAAAATGTAGAAAGAAAAAAGTCTCGAAGCAACAGAAGGAACCAAGGTACCGACGGATGACAATCCTAAAGTGACGGATAGAATTAGGGGCGATGGAAAGGTAAGCCCTATCGACGGAAAGAAGTCTCGAAGCGACAGAAGCAATCAAGGTACCGACGGATGAAAATCCTAAAGTGACGGATAGAATTAGGGGAGACGGAAAGCAAAGCCCTATCGACGGAAAGAAGTCTCGAAGCGACGGAAGGAACCAAGGTACCGACGGATGAAAACCCTAAAGTGACGGATAGAATTAGGGGAGACGGAAAGCAAAGCCCTATCGACGGAAAGAACTCTCGAAGCGACGGAAGCAACCAAGGTACCGACGGATAAAAACCAAAAAGTGACGGAAAGAACAACCAGCCCGACGGCTCCCCCAGTTAAAAATGCCAAATTTCTCGCTAATTCCGACTAGACAAATAAAAAATAAAGATATATAGTTAGTTAGGCTAACTAACTAAAAAGGAGTGGTATTTTTGACGATTGAACAAGAATTTTTTAATCAGTACCGCTTAATGTACAGACCGTTTATCAATCTAGTGAATGAGCAGTTAGGGAAATATCAACTGTATAGCTCTCAATGGGCTCTCCTTCGGTTATTGATGGATAAAGGGCCGCATACATTTGTTGATATTGCGAATTTCATGTTTATTGAAAAGCCGAGTGTGACAAGGCTTGTACAAAAGCTTGTTGAGCTTGGATACGTGGAAACGGTAGCGGGTAGGGATAAACGTGAAAAGCTTGTACAATTAACGGTTAATGGTGAAGTGATTGTGCAAGAAATTCAAGCGCATTTAAAACCAACTATGGAACAGGCACTCGCAGGGGTATCAGAGCGAGATATTGAAATTGCGACACAAGTTTTAGCGAACATTTGCGCAAACATCAATCGGTAGGAGAGAAAAAAGTGGAAGCATCTAGACAAAAACTTTGGACGAAGGACTTTTTAATCGTCTCACTCATTAACTTTACCATTACCTTAATATTTTTTTTATTGATGGTAACAATTGCAGGTTATGCGGTTGAGCATTTTGGGGCTTCAACTAGTACGGCAGGGCTTGTATCGAGTATTTTTATTATTGGTACATTATTTGGTCGTCTCGGGACTGGACGTATCATTGGGGATTGGGGTAGCAAAAAAACACTATTTTGTGGATTATTATTGTTTATGTTATCAACGATGTCTTATTTTATCGCGACGAATTTGCTCCTTCTTATGCTCAATCGTTTAGTACAAGGGATTGCACTTGGGGTGGCTAGTACGGCGACAGGAACAATTATTGCACAAATTTTACCGCCTGAGCGACGAGGGGAAGGTATCGGTTATTATAGCTTAAGTGCTATTTTAGCAACGGCTATAGGACCTTTTGTAGGTATTCTTTTAACACAGCTGTTTGAAGATTATCGGATGATTTTTGCTGTTGATTCCGTATTAGCTATTGTTTGCTTTTTGATGTATTTTATCGTAACCATTCCAGATGCACCGAAGAAGGCAAAAGAAATGGCTGAGAAAACAGGGTTAAAGCTATCCAATTTTATCGAAATGCGTGCTGTGCCAATTGCTTTTGTGGCGCTCGTTATTGGCTTTGCCTATTCAGGGGTTATGTCATTTATGACGTTTTATGCGAAAGAGCTTGATTTGGTAACAGCGGGAAGTTATTTCTTTATTATTTATGCAATTGTCATTTTAGCGACACGTCCATTTACAGGGAAATTACTAGATACTAGAGGTGCGAACATTGTAATTTATCCATGTCTAGTCATTTTTGCAGTCGGTATGTATGCTTTTAGTTCGGCGACAAGTAGTATTGTCTTTTTACTAGCTGCTGCTTGCATAGGAATTGGTTATGGCAATTTCAATTCAGTAGCGCAAGCAATCGCTATTAAAGTTACACCAAATGAGCGTTTAGGACTTGCGACATCGACATATTTTATTTTATATGATTTAGGTTTAGGTGTTGGTCCTTATTTCTTAGGATTCTTCGTTCCGACTTCGGGGTACAGTGCTATTTTCTTCGCGATGGTATTCGTTATTTTAGTATCAATTGTCCTTTATTATTTTTTATATGGAAAAAAAGAAAATGTAAAACAAGCAAAAATTTCATAGTTTAGAATCTTTATATTGAAGAAAGAACATTATTATCATCTAGATAATGATGTTTTTTTCTTTAATTGAAAATACTTCTTGCAATCGAGTATGATAATCATTATCATTCTCGATATAAACTATTTCGGAAGTAGGTACTTAGCATGAAAAAAAATTCATTATTGTCAGTATTAGTTGCAGGGGGCATTCTTATGACTGGCTGTGGCAATACAGATGAAGCTAAAAAAGAAGATAAGTCTGCAACAGAGCAAGCAGAAAAAGGTACAAAAGTTGATCTATCCGTTGAAACTGCAGCCTATCAAAAATTTGCCTTAGAGCAAATGGATCAATTCTTACTAGAAACAGAAAAATTTGTGAACGCATTTAAAGCCGGTGACATTGAAAAAGCGAAAGCTGCGTATGCACCAGCACGTATGTATTTCGAGCGTTCAGAGCCCATCGCTGAGAGCTTCGGTGACCTTGACCCACGTATTGACGGTCGTTTAGCTGATATCCAAGAAGAAGGCAAGGGCGAAGAAGAATGGACGGGCTATCATAAGCTTGAACATGCGCTTTGGGTAGAAAATAAAACTACAGGCTACGAGGCAATTGCAGATCAATTACTAGCAGACGCTAAAGAATTACACGCTTTAGTTCAAACTGTAGAAGTATCACCAGATTTAATGATTACAGGTGCGGTTGATTTATTAAATGAAGTATCAACATCTAAAATCACTGGTGAAGAAGAAATCTATTCTCACACAGACCTATATGACTTTAAAGCAAACATCGAAGGTGCAGAAAAAATCTTTGAAATTCTACGTCCGAAATTAGAAGCGAAAGACAAAGACTTAGTAGCAACATTGGATGAAAAGTTCAAAGCAGTAGATGATTTATTGGCCAAGCATGCAACTGCTGATGGCGGGTATGTTTCTTATGAAGAATTAACTGAAGAAAACACAAAAGCACTTGCAGCAGCCGTAAATCAACTTGGAGAACCATTAAGCCAAATGGGTATTATTTTGGAGTGATAATAAATGACAGTGTCAAATGATGAAAAATGGAGCAATAAAAAAATATCTAGACGTGACATGTTAAAGTTAACAGGTATGGGAGTAGCTGGTGTAGCAATCGGTGCTTCTGGCTTTGGTGGTGTTATGAAAGTAATGGGCTATGATGTGTTTGAGCCTGTTGCAGACAGCACGACAGCAGTTAACAAAGTTGATTTCTATGGAAAACATCAATCTGGCATTATTACACCTGTTCAGACAAATATATATTTTGCTTCTTTGGATGTTTTATTTACATCAAAGAAAGAACTACAAGAGTTGTTCAAACAATGGACACCTCTTGTTGTACGTTTAATGAATGGTGAATTAATGGTAGATTTAACAACAAATACTAGAGTGCCTACAGGAGATACTGGTGAAGCGGATGGGTTAGATGCTTCAAACTTATCGATTACAATAGGTGTAGGACCTTCTTTGTTTGATAAACTTGGTATCCAGCATTTGAAGCCTGAGGAATTAAAAGACTTACCTCACTTCCCGAAGGATCAGTTACAAAAAGAATTTACTGGTGGAGATCTTTGTATTCAAGCATGTGCGGATGATCCACAAGTGGCATTCCACGCTGTACGTAATTTAGTTCGTGCAGCTTCTGGTAAGGTAGAAATTAAATGGTCACAGGCAGGATTTAACTCATTCCCAGCTGGCGGAGGCTCACCTAGAAATTTATTTGCATTCAAGGATGGTACGGTAAATCCATCGAGTACCGATGAAAAAGATTTAAATAAAGTAGTATGGGTCGATAAAGGTTGGCTAAAAGGCGGCTCTTATTTAGTTGCCCGTAAAATACAGATGCATCTTGAAACATGGGATCGTACATCTTTAAAAGATCAGGAAGCAACATTTGGTCGTTATCGCGATAGTGGTGCACCTTTTGGTAAAAAGAAAGAATTTGATGATTTCGATGTAGAGGCGAAGGATAGTAATAGTGAGTATATTATGCCAGATACTTCACATGTGCATTTGGCCCGTAAATCTGGTGCACGTATTTTACGTCGTTCATACTCTTATGCATCTGGAGTTATGACGAATACTGGTACGCATGATGCCGGACTATTATTTATATCTTATCAAAAAGACCCAGCCCAGTTTACAACAGTCCAAAATAGCTTAGGGCGAATGGATAAATTGAATGAGTACATTACCCATCGAGGCAGCGCAGTGTTTGCTTGCTTCCCTGGTGTATCAAAGGGGAGTTATATAGGTGAAGCACTTTTTAACGCGCTGTAGTTTAGTACTTTGCTTGTTATTGGCACTTGCTGTACCGGTGCAGGCAGCGCAATCATATAGTCAGTTGTACATTTCTATTAGTGATGCGCTAATGAATACGAAGCAGGACAAAGAAGCCGAGGCAGAACATGCACTTGAACAATTTGCCACAGACTGGGCATCGGTAACGTCTGAGCAAAAGGACGCAAAAGTAAAAGTAGATGAAATTCTTGCGCAAGCAGTTAAAGCTACTTCTAAAGAAGAACGTTTAAAGGCATTGTCTGACTTGTCAAATGCCTTACGTGCTTTAGAAAAGCTTGAGAATCCTGTAGATGAAGCTGCGCAGCGAGCAGAATTTGGCACGAAATTTAAACCTAACATGAAAGCATTTGAAGATGCCTTAGCAAGTGGTGATTTAACTAAAATCGACGCAGCGTATAAGGATTTTAATACAAAATGGAAGAAAATTGAACGCCCTGTACGTGAGCAAAGTATTGCGATGTACGGACAAATTGAAACACAGATGGCCTTTATCCGAATCTCACTTGCTTCCGAAAAGCCAGATGTAGCCTTAATGCAATCTCAATATGCAGAATTAAAACAAACAATCGAGGATTTTGTAGCAGGTAAAGATACGGCGGAAGTTGTTGAAGGTGAGTATTCTTTAGCAACACTAGTCGCTTATATTGATGAGGCAAACGATTTTATCGATGCAGGTGATTACAAGGCTGCATCTGATAAAATTCGAGAGTTCATTAAAATATGGCCAAGTGTAGAAATTGATATTTCAACACGTAACGGCAGCCTTTATACAAAAATTGAAAGTGATATGCCGATCCTCGTTAGTGATTTATTAAAGTCTAACGTCGATGCCAAAGCAATTAAAAGTAAGCTTGATACTTTCCGCACTGAAATTGAACTGATTCAAGGTGACTCGGATTATACTCTGTGGGATGCAGCATTAATCTTACTGCGAGAGGGCTTAGAGGCACTGCTCATTATTATGGCATTAGTATCGTTCTTAGAGAAATCTGGACAAAAAACAATGCGCAAATGGATATATGTTGGCGCATTTGTAGGAATCTTACTATCAGCGATAGCAGCTGTTTTAATGTCGACACTTTTCCAATCTGCGACAATTGATACAAGTCGAGAGCTGATGGAAGGGTATATTGGGTTACTAGCAGCTGCGATGATGATTGGAGTTGGTATTTGGCTCCATAGTAAATCAAGTGTGACAAGTTGGAATCGCTATATCTCCAAACAAATGGGCAATGCAATCTCAAGTGGCTCGGTGTTTGCGATGGCAGCAATTAGCTTCTTATCCGTTTTCCGTGAAGGGGCAGAAACACTTGTCTTTTATGCGGGGATTGCACCTAAAATGGAGACATCTCAATTTGTGCTAGGTATCGTAGTAGCACTTATATTATTAACTATTTTTGCATTTGTGTTATTGAAAGCAAGTGGAAAAATTCCAATTCATAAATTTTTCGCAGTGGCAACGGTGTTAATCTATGTATTGGCGTTTAAAATTATTGGTGTCAGTCTGCATACACTGCAGCTAAGAGATACAGTTTCAACTACAATTGTAGATGGCTTGCCAGTTGTCAGCTTCATTGGTTTTTATCCAACAGTAGAAACAATGATTGGACAAGCGATTTTACTTTTACTTGTTGTAGCTACAATTATTTATAAAAAGAAACAAAAATAAATAGAGGGCGGATGAATATACTTTCATCTGCCTTTTTGCTTTTCGATAAAAAATGAATCTATATGAAAGTCTTGCAATAAACAAAGGTTTGTTTTTTATGTAAACTCATGACTTCATAAACGGTGCTTCTAACGAATTGGACGTTGTTAGAATTTACTGCATCGTTACAAAAGGAGAATAAATAGGCTCATTTTCTACAATACAACTTTACGACTTTATGTAATTAATTGTATTGTCGCCTTTCCTGAATAAGTAGAAAAGAGTACTATTGTATGGGGAGGATGAATATGGTAAAAATTATAAAGAAAAATATACAATATTCGCTAATTTTTTTCATAGTATTTATTATAATTCAATGGTTATTTCGTGATGCCATTCAATGGGGGCAAATTATTGGAACTTCAATTTTATTTTTCCTTTTTAATATATTTTACGATTGGGCAAATATTCCCTATAAATGGAAGAAGGAGTAACTTATTTGAGTTATAATTCGAATAGGTAATTACTACGAGAGCTAACGCAAAGTTGGATCTCTTTCGGCGGATGGCGGAGCTTCCACTGAAATAGAGGAACTTAGTCCAAGAACACCATGTCCTGTGGCAATTTATCTGTGCGAAAGCGAAGCGCCAGCAACAATAGGTTTTATCTGTGCGAAAGCGAAGCAACAGGAACATCAACCATGACTCAGTGACCAACATCAAGTTGGCCTAAAGTAGACGGGGGAATGAAGATGGATTGTGGAAAATACGGTAATGAAAGTAATGAAATCTATAGTTATAATACCTACAATATTTTTGCGTATATTATTGGTATTCTATTTTCACCATTACTAGGGGTGATTATGGGAATTGTAGGTGTAATACAGCGTAAGAAAAATGCTTGGAGTATTATTATCATTTCAATTCTTGGTTGGGTTCTGAATGTACTCGTAATTAATAATCTATAAATGTAGCTTTATTGAAATAGGGATTATATAATCATTGAGTGCAATTTTCATAATGTTTTAGCTCCAACAATCTAGGGACTTGTGCGTATTACAACTCATATACGTAAGTCCTTTTGTTATGTTGTTCACTCATTTACAGGAGCGCATCGACATCTTCATATGTAGCATGCATCTCTTTGAACAGTCAAAGCTGTGATTATGATTGAATCAACGCTCACAAGTGCGACAGCTGCTTTGAATACTTCTGTAGTCTTAATCAAACTTTTTTACTAATAGCGGTGTCAGCCGTTTAAAATACCACCATCTTTAAAGGGGATATGCCAGCTAATGAAAAATATTTTTAATCATATGCATACAGCAGAAGTTTTAAAGCGTATGGACAAATTGAGTCCAAATTCACAACCACAATGGGGAAAAATGGACGTTGCTCAAATGCTAGCGCATTGTTCATCTTTCCAAGACATCGCAATGGGAAATTCTTTTCCACCAAGGAGTTGGTTAGGAATAATAGTAGGGAGGTTTGCAAAAAAAATGATATACAATGACAAGACATTGCCTCATAATATGTCTACTATTCCAACTATTTTGATTGCAGATGATAGAGATTTTGAGACAGAAAAAGAAAAGCTTAAACAAAAAATTATCACATTCCAAAATAACGGACCAGAGAAGTGCACAACTCATCCTCATCCTTTTTTTGGGAAACTCACTTCTGAGCAATGGGGTAAGGGAATATACAAGCATCTTGACCATCATTTTAAACAGTTTGGAGTTTAAGCATATTAATCGGGCGCTTTAATTGAGCAAGGAAACTTTTATAAAAGGATGATTCAATTGAATTTAGAAAAAACATGTTTTGACAATCTTTTTTCAAGGTTTTATAAATACCATTCAGCTTTCAGCAAACAATATAGTGTTTTTTCTCTGAGGGGGAATTGCTGTCTTCCCCTCTTTTAGAAGTTAGTTATCCCAATGCGACGGACGTTTTAGGTGGGAGGGTAATTTTGTTTGGTGATTGCCTTGTGCTGAATTTATTTGCATTTGGATTAAAAACATACTGCTAGAAAGGTCTGCGCCTCGTAAATTGGCGTCACGTAAATCCACACCTATAAAATCCACACCTCTTAAATCTGCATTTTGTAGGTTGGCAGCAATTAAATAAGCTCCTCTAAGATCAGTTGCTCTTAAATCCTTGCCCTTTAAATTCTTTCCAATCCAATCAACCCCACGATAGTCATACTTTCGAGCGCTTTTTCCATTAATCTCTTCGATAAAGCTTTGGCGAATTTGCTCACTTGTTTCTAACAGTAAAACATTCACCGACAGTCGGAAATTAGGAATATCTATTGCTAGTAATGCATCTACTTCTAGCTCAGTTGCACGCTGTAGCTGTTCTAATTGCCTATGTAGTTTGTTAAATAGGGATGAATCAACCGTATACGATAATGCCTCTGCTACGTAGGCAATCATTTCATAAAGTTGTTCCATAATCGGAAAGACACGAAACATTTTCTCAGAAATTTCAGGGTGTTGTCGCCAGTCTTGTCCATGGAAGGTTGTTTGTGACACTTTTTGTCCTGCTCCTAAACAATCAAAAACTGTACATCCTTTAAACCCTCGATCTCTAAGTTTACTATGAATTTGACAGCTAAAATCCGATTGTAGATTAGGGCAAGGTGTCCCAGCAGCTTTATTAATGGCAAAGTCGCTAGAAGCAGCAATATTTAAAGCTGTGCAACATAGACCAAAACAGCTTTGGCAATCTGCCTGTAAGCCTTTACGTATTTTATTTCCTATTGTATAATCGATTTTTTTTACTTCAGACATTATTGTTTACCTCACTTAACACATAAACTTTTTACATTTTATTCTATCACTTATTATGCGTTAAAAGGATAATTTTGTATGGATGAATTTATAGTGTACCTCTAAATAATAAATGGATAGTTTTTTACAGCCTATTGACAATTTATTGTAAAATGCTATAATTTTTATCGACAGACAGTCGGTCTAATAAGGAGGAATAAAAATGAGAAAAGAAGCGATGGAGCGCAGAAACGAAATACTTGATGCGGCTGATGAGCTTTTCGGTCAGAAGGGCTTTGATGGCACTAGTACTAACGATATTCTCGAAAAGGTCGGAATTGCACGAGGAACGCTGTATTATCACTTCAAGTCGAAGGAAGATATTATGGACGCGCTAATTGAGCGGTATAATGCTCAAATTTTAGGTGCAGCCAATGGAATTGCTGCAGATAAGAGTATAGCCGTTCACGAGCGTATTATCCGTGTTGTAATGGCATTAAACATAAGCGGCGGAAACGGTAAGGAAATTATTGACCATATACATAAGCCCCAGAACGCGCTTATGCATCAGAAAATACAAAAGGTTATTATGAACGGTCTTCCCCCAATACTGACGGAAATAATCCGTGAGGGGATTGAGCAAGGACTATTCAGTACGCCGTACCCGTATGAATGTATGGAAATGATTGTGGCCTATACGAATACCGTTTTTGATGATGATATGGTTAATATAACCGATGAAGAACGTGCTGCACGAATACCAGCTTTTGTCTTCAACGTAGAAAGACTGCTCGGTGTCGAAAGTGGAAGTCTTATGTACATGATGAAAATGTTTGGCGATGGGGGTGAAGAAAATGGAAACAACGATGGTTGATTCCAAGGGTTTTTTTAAAAAATTTCTTCTGCTTTGGTCAGGACAACTAATTTCAGCAATAGGAAGCGGGCTTACAGCGTTTGGGCTTGGGATTTATGTTTTCCAGAAGACGGGAAAGGCATCGGCAATGGCACTTGTAACTTTACTTGCGTTTATGCCTTCGCTTCTATTAAGCCCTGTGGCAGGAGTGCTTGCGGATCGTTATGATCGAAGAATTTTAATGGTGTTAGGCGACAGTCTTTCAGCGATAGGACTTGTTTATATTCTTATATGTATGCTAAGCGGGGAAGCATTGCTATGGCAGATTTGTGTGGGAGTTACGATAAGCTCGGTGTTTTCATCGTTGCTTGATCCCGCATACAAGGCAACGGTTACGGATTTATTGACCGAGGAACAATACACAAAGGCAAGTGGTTTAGTCCAGGTGGCGGGTTCTGCAAAATATTTGATTTCACCTATCATTGCGGGATTTTTACTCACCGTTTCCGATATAAAGCTTTTGCTTGTTATTGACATTTGTACATTCTTTGTAACCGTTACAACAGCTCTTGCAGTACGTAAAGGGCTTGCTTCAAAGACATGCGAACAGACACAATCGTTTTTCCGTGAGTTCAAAGATGGTTGGCGTGCAGTTTCTGAAAATCGAGGTGTGCTCGTTCTTGTCATCATGACATCGGTGCTGACATTTTATCTTGGAATTATTGAAACACTTTCCATTCCGATGTTGCTAACTTTTACGAACAGCTCCGTAATAGGAACGGTGGAAACAGTTGTCGCTACAGGGATGCTCGTATCCAGTGTCATCATCGGATTTCTTCCAATCAAAAAAGGCTATGTGAAAATTCTTTCGTTTTCGCTGTTTTTTGAAGGAATATTTATGGCGGTATTCGGACTTCGAGAAAATATAGCTCTAATCTGTATTTCAGGTTTTTTCTTTTTTGCCATGATGCCATTTGCAAACTCAACTTTGGATTTTCTTGTTCGTACCAATATTGATAATGCTGTTCAGGGTAGAGCGTGGTCACTTATAGGGGTAATTTCACAGTTTGGATTTGTAGCGGCCTATGCGCTTTCGGGAGTACTTGCGGATTATGTGTTCACTCCTTTTCTAGTTGACGGCGGATTGCTTGCTGACAGCGTAGGGAAAATTACCGGTACAGGTCAAGGTAGAGGAACGGGCTTACTCATCATAATTGCTGGCATTTTATTATGTGTTACTTCGTTCATTCTGTGCAACTTGAAGTCAGTTAAAAAGCTTGAAAACAGAGGTGACGTATGTATTTCAGATTAATCCGTAATGACATTGCTAAAAGCAAACTGATAACGCTGACAACAATGATATTTGTCGCTGCTGCGGCTATGCTCGTTTCCCTTTCGGTGATACTTATTGTCAATCTTTCTGGTGCGATCGATTCTCTAATGAATCAAGCGAAAACGCCGCATTTTATGCAAATGCACTCGGGGGATATTGATACTGTACGACTTGCGAATTTCGCGGAGCAAAACAACGATGTTGATGAATTTCAAGTGCTTGAGTTTCTTAATATGGACAATGGGCAAATTATTTTAGGTGATCATTCGCTTGCGAATAATGTTCAAGACAATGGTTTCAGTATACAGAGTGAAAAATTTGATTATCTTCTTGATCTTGACGGAAACGTCATAAACGTATCCGATGGCGAGCTTTATGTTCCGATAAACTATATGAAGGACATCGACATAAAGGTCGGTGATAAAGCCGAAATAGGTGGAAAGGAATTTACTGTAGAGGGCTTCCTTCGTGATTCACAGATGAATTCTATGTTGTCTTCCTCAAAAAGATTTCTAGTCAGTCCGAATGATTACGCGGCAATAAAAGACAATGGAAGTACGGAATATTTGATTGAGTTTAGATTAAAGGATTTATCTGCGCTTAGTGAATTTGAAACTGCTTATGCCTCCGCAGGGCTTGAAGCGAATGGACCAACGATTACGTATCCACTTTTCAAAACACTTAACGCAATTTCCGATGGGCTGCTGATAGCAGTTATCCTTCTTATAAGCGTTCTAGTCGTTGCAATCGCATTTATGTGCGTACGTTTTACACTCCTTGCGAAAATCGAGGATGATTACCGTGAAATTGGTGTTATGAAGGCGATAGGGCTGCGTCTTTCTGACATTAAGAAAATTTATCTTGCGAAGTACACAGCGATTGCAGCAGGGGGGAGTATTCTTGGTTTTGTACTTTCATTAATATTCAAAGACCTGCTTCTTGAAAATATCAGGCTTTATATGGGGGAAACGGAAAACTCCTCCTTTGCTGCAGCTTTAGGAATAATCGGAATTCTGCTTGTATTTCTCGCAATCATTGCCTATGTAAGCGGAGTACTGAGACGGTTTCGGAAAATATCTGCAGCAGAAGCAATCCGTTTTGGCACTTCACAGGAAAAAAACGCAGGAACAAAGCGCTTTTGCCTGCATAGAAATAAGCTACTTAACCCGAATATTTTTCTTGGTATCAAGGATGTTCTTGCAAGGAAGAGACTTTACGCTACAATGCTTGCAGTACTTGTAATTTCAGCATTTATCATTATTGTTCCACAAAACCTTTACAACACGATTTCCTCCACAAGTTTCATTAAATATATGGGTATTGGAAACTACGATATTCGTATTGATATTCAGCAGACTGATCATATTTCTAAAAAATCTGCCGAAGTTTTAACATTTATGAACAACGACAGTTACATTTCAAAATATACCATTCTTACAACAAAAACATTCAAAACAAAAATGGAAGACGGTTCGGAAGAAAATATAAAAATCGAACTCGGCGACCATTCGATATTCCCAATTCAATATACCGAGGGCAGAGCACCCGCAGTTGAAAACGAAATTGCACTTTCATCTTTGAACGCTGATGAATTGAGCAAAAATGTCGGCGATGTCATTACGGTCGTGATGAAGGGGAAGGATATAAAGCTCACGGTAAGTGGCATTTATTCCGACATTACGAACGGCGGAAAAACGGCAAAGGCTGTTTTTACTGATAATTCGGAAGGTATAATGTGGAGCGTGATTTGCGCGAAGCTTTCAGATAAATCTCTTGTTAATGAAAAAGTTTCAGAGTATGCAGACAGATTTACTTTCGCTAAGATTTCCAATATCGATGAATTTGTAACTCAAACATTCGGCTCGACCATAAAATCGATCGGGAAGGCATCCATTGCTGCAATTGCCATAGCGCTTGTAATAACGGTACTAGTGACACTGTTATTTATGAAAATGCTTGTCGCAAAGGACAGATATTCGATTGCCGTCATGAAAGCATTAGGTTTTACAAAATTGGATATTACGATACAGTTTGCTTCACGAGCGGTATTCGTATCAATGATAGGAATTGTTCTTGGCACTCTATTGGCGAATACTCTCGGAGAAGTACTTGCGGGCGCAGTTATCTCCTCGTTTGGGGCGTCGTCGTTTAGTTTTTCGATCAATCCACTTTCGGCGTACGTGCTTTGTCCGTTAATGATGGTTTGCTCGGTACTAATCACAACAATAATTGGTACATCGGGCGCGGGGAAAATAAAAATATCCGAAAATATAAAGGAGTAGTTTATGAAGAAGATTATCATCGGTGAACATATTGTAAAATCTTTCGGCGAGGGCGATGAAAAGTGCAATGTTCTCGACGGAGCGTCCGTTGACATAAACGAGGGTGAGTTTGTAGCGATAATGGGACCCTCTGGCTCGGGAAAATCAACGCTAATGTTTGCGCTGAGCGGCATGGACAGCGTTGATGGCGGAAAGGTTATTTTTGATGGTAGTGATTTATCTTCCGTCGGAGAGGTTGAACTTTCAGATATTCGTAGAACTAAAATGGGCTTTGTATTTCAGCAGCCAACGATGCTTAAAAATCTAAATATTCTCGATAATATTATTCTGCCATTAATGCGGGAGAATAGAAAAAATGTTGCAAAAATATCAGCGAAGGCACGAGCACTTATGAAGAGGGTAGGTATAGAGGAGCTTGAAATGCGCGACATTACACAAGTTTCGGGAGGGCAGCTACAGCGAGCAGGGATCTGTCGAGCGCTTTTGAACAACCCGAAAATCATCTTCGGAGATGAACCAACAGGTGCTCTTAACTCAAAATCAGCACAGGAGATCATGGACATCTTTTCCGAAATTAACGCGGGCGGAACTGCGATTATGCTTGTCACTCACGATGCAAAGGTAGCGGCGCGGACGGAGCGTGTTTTGTTTATGCGAGATGGAAAAATCGTAAGTGAGGTAAAGCTTCCAAAGTTTGACGGAACGAATATTGATGACAGAGTAGGGAAAGTAACGGAGAAAATGTGGGAAAGAGGGATATGAGTTGTTAGATCAACAAACGCTGAATGAGACCCTGGATCGAGCATCAGGGGAACGAAGACTAAAAGCATCACGTCCTGTGATAATGCCTTCGTGATCAACATCCTGTCGACCCAAGAGGCTCAGCGGACTGTTCCTTGCTTGGTTAGCGGCGGAATTTCAAGTTTTAGTGGCGTTCCTTGCTGGGTTAGCGGCGGAATTTCGGGTTTTAGCGGCGTTCTTCCTTTGGTTAGCGGCGCAACTCACACTTTTAGCGGCGAATTCCAACATAAGCTGGACAATTTGACAAAGTATAGAATTTTACACAATATTAAGGACTTACCGCTCTTTAGAAGGCGGATGTCGATAAAATTCAGAAGTTAGGTGATAAAACGCAAAAGTTAATCGATAAAACTAAAAAGTTGGGTGATAAAACGTCTGTCATGTGGATTAGTTGATTCGAGTGAAGACTTGACGCCCTCAGGAAATCACCTCCAATATTGCAGAAGATGTATATATTGCATTACAACCTGAAGGAAGAAGCCTATATTTTTAAGGTTCTTCCTTTTTTTGCTTTTAATACTTGCAAACTTAAAAGTCATAGTGTACTATTTAACTAGCACACTATGACTCGAGGTGTTTATGTTGAAAAATTTTGCAGGGCTGTTGAAAAAGGAATGGATGCTTTATAGGGCATGGCTATTCAGTGGAATTTTTATTGGGATCATGCTGTCAATAATCGTTCCATATTTAATTAGGCGTTTTAGTGGTGAATTTACGATGGAAAACCAGCTGCCATTTTTCTTTTCGATATTAGTACTTATGTTAGGTGTATTTTTTTCGGTATTACAATATCTAGTTAGTATTCGTAATGACTTAAGGACCAAAGAGATCTGGCTGCATTCAACTAGTTCCATTGCACAGCTTGTAGGTGTGAAAATTGTATTTTCCTTAATAGGATACGCTATCTTCAATTTTATCTTTGTAAGTATAGCTATATACAATATCAAAGAAGAGATTATAGGAAACTTCGCCCAAATCTTTTTATTGATTATGCTTGTTGTGTCAATTATTGTTATTTTCCAATTGATGATGTTTGTGATAGTGCTACTATTTTTTACATTTAATCTTCAGATGAAACACTTAATTGGTAACTTTTCTGTAGTTATCACGATGTTTACCTTTTTCTTCAGTTTGAATTTATGGTTCAAATTTACAGAAAGCGAATTATATGATAATATTTTCCATCATATTGGTATTCCATTAACGGGTCTGGAACCATTTTTCCCGAAGTCGTCAACAATGAATTTAAGTTGGGGCACAATGTATATCGTAGATGAAGTAGCAACTTTTATTTTGGTAGCCATCTTATTTATCATAGCGACAAAGTGGTTTGAAAAGGTGGTTTTACGATGACAATCGACTTTTCACGTGATAAGCCCATTTATAGTCAGCTCGTAGATAGGATATGTGGGGACATTCTGAAAGGGAAGTTAGTGCTTGGGGATCGACTTCCTTCGGTTCGAGAATATGCAGTGGAAACAGGTGTTAATGTAAATACTGTGCAACGGGTGTACAAGGAGTTAGAAGCGATGAATATAACGGAAACCAAACGAGGTCAAGGTACATTTATTACAACTGATAAAGAGCGAATTGCGCTTTTACGCGAAGAAATGAAAACACAATTAGCAGATCATTTTTTAACTTCCATTGAAGCACTTGGATTTTCAAAGGAAGAGATGCTCGTTGTTTTACAAAATAAATCGTGAGGTGAAATAAATGCTACAGTTATCGAATGTTTCTTTTCGTTATATGAAAAAGCCTATTCTACAAGATGTGTCTTTTTCCTTTCCGGTTGGACAAATCATTGGGCTTGTTGGAGAAAATGGTAGTGGCAAGTCGACACTATTAAAAGTGTTGACAGGCATATTACGTCCATCAAGTGGTGAAGTATTGCTAAATGGAACACCTGTTACACGTAGAAGTGCTGATAAAATTGCTTATTTACCAGATATTGATTTATTTTTTGATTTTTACACAGGTGAGCAGCTTTTTCAGCATTATGCTTCTCAATTCGAAGATTTTTCGTATGATAAGGCATGTATTGTTGCGGAGTTTTTACAGGTTGATAAAAGTGTGAAACTACGGCAATTATCAAAGGGGAATCGTGGTCGAATGAAAATGGCCGCAACTCTTGGGCGAGAAGTACCTTATTATGTAATGGATGAGCCATTTTCTGGTCTTGATCCTATTGTTCGTGAACAGCTCATTAAAGGGTTAATTCAATTTACTGATATTGAACATCAGACAATTTTATTATCAACACATGAATTATATGAAGTAGAGCCTATTTTAGATCAAATCATTTTATTGCAAAATGGTTCGATTATTGCACATGAGGAAGTAGAGACGATTCGAGATATGTCGAATAAGGATGCTGTGCAATGGATGAAGGCATTTTATAAGAAAGGGTGAAATTAATGACAACACAACCTATTGTTCAATTGCAAAATATTTCAAAAACCATTCGTGGTAAGCAATTGATTCAGCAATTGAATATCGATTTATATCCAGGTCAAATTACTGGATTTTTAGGACCGAATGGAGCAGGGAAAACGACGACAATTCGTATGATGACAGGGCTAATGCATCCAACTGAGGGGAAAGTCATTATTGATGGTATTTCTTTAAAGGAGAATTATGAAGAAGCGATTAGTAAGGTCGGCGTAATCGTAGAAAATCCGGAAATGTATAAATTTATGACGGGCTATAAAAACTTACTGCACTTTGCGCGTATGCATAAAAACGTGACAAAAGAGCGTATTGAAGAGGTCGTTAAACAAGTTGGTCTTGAGAAACGCATTCATGAAAAGGTATCAACGTATTCGTTAGGGATGCGTCAGCGTTTAGGACTTGCACAGGCACTACTTCATCGACCAAAATTTTTAATTTTAGATGAACCAACTAATGGTCTGGATCCAGCAGGTATCCGAGAGTTTCGTATGTACTTACGTAAAATTGCGGCGGAGGATGGAGTATCTGTTTTTGTCTCCAGTCATTTATTATCCGAAATTGAGTTAATGTGTGATCGAGTAGCTGTTATACAAAATGGCAAACTCATTGATATTCGTGATATCAACGTTGAAACTTCTTCGTTTTATTATATTGAAGCTACACCAAATGATCAGGCTGCAGCACTTCTACAAAAGCTTGATTACAACTTTGTGACAGAAAATAACGGTTATGTGGTGGAAATAAAGAAAGAGGATATACCGAAACTCATTTCGCAATTTGTTAATGAAGGAATTCAATTATTTGCTGTACAACCGCATCAAAAAACGTTAGAGGATCAATTCTTAGAAATGACAGGAGGTGGCCAAATTGCTGAAGCTAATTCAAAATGAATGGATGAAATTATGGCATAAAAAAGGAACTTGGGTAATGGTCGCGCTAGTTATCCTCTTTATTATTGGTCCAGGTATTCTGCTGAAATACTTTGATACAAAAATAACAGAAGATATAACGTGGCAAGAAAGTGAACAACAGGCCATTAATAATAATAAAGAGTTTATGAACGATGACAATATATCGGCAGAGGATAAAAAATACTTTGAGGAGCAAATTGCTATTTCGGAGTATCGATTAGCCAATAATGTGCCGTCACAAGTAGATGGAAGCATAGAAAGTTTTATGTCATTTACAGGTAGCATGCTGACTTTAGTGACATTGTTTACAGTTATTACTGCAGCAAGTATTGTATCTAGTGAATTCTCTACTGGTACGATTAAAATGCTATTAACGCGTCCGGTTTCGCGCGCAAAAATATTAACGTCAAAATTACTTACAACTTTCATATTTGGACTCTTATTGTTTGTTGTCAATGTAGTAGTAAGTGCTCTTGTTGGACTGATACTATTTGGCGGTTCAACTGGTGTTGAGCTAGAAATGGTCAACGGTCAAGTTGTTGAAAAAGCAGTATGGAATGATTTAGCTTATCACTATTTACTTTCTGGCGGAAGCTTTGTCATGTCAATATTGTTTGCTTTCTTAGTGGGGTCAGTTTTCCGTTCAAGCTCTTTAGCGATTGGCTTAACGATGTTCTTAACCTTTACAGGTGGAATGATTGTGATGTTCCTAAGCAGATTTAAAATCGTTAAATATATTTGGCTAACACATTCAGACTTAACACAGTATGAAAAAGGCAATTTTATAGTAGATGGTATGACAATGCCATTCTCACTCACAATTCTTGCGATTTACGCTGTAATTTTCCTTGCGATCAGCTATATGACATTTATGAAACGTGATGTAACAGCATAAAAATGCGTTAGCTGTTTCATGAACTGCACCTCAATTGTTAGAAATATAACTAACAATTGTAGGTGCTTTTTTTGTCTGGATGAGACAATTTTAGAATATAATTTTATCCAAAATAAAACAGATACATAAAGATAAGCGGTTGAATATAAGTTATGAAAATAGAAAATTCTGAAAATTGGTTATTTTTCGCTAGATAAAGAATATAATAGATAGTACAATAATTGGTATAGACAACTATACCTAGAGGGAGGCGGAAAATTGTTAGCTTTCTTACAAAAAATCGGTAGGTCGTTAATGTTTCCAATCGCTACTTTACCAGCAGCTGCATTACTATTACGTTTAGGCTCTGATGATATGCTTGGTGCAGTACCGAATAACGTTGTGCATTATATTGCAAGCATTATGGCTGCTTCAGGTGATGCTATTTTAGGTAATTTACCCATTATTTTTGCAATCGGTATTGCTATAGGCTTTGCGCACGATAATAGTGGTGGTGCTGCGTTAGCAGGTGCCATTGCCCATCTTATATTAGTCGCAGTCTTAGGGGCAGTTAATAAAGACTTAAATATGGGCGTATTTGGCGGTATTATTGCTGGTGTTACAGCAGGTTTACTGTATAACAAATTTTATAATGTTAAATTTCCAGAATGGTTATCCTTCTTTGGAGGACGGCGATTTGTACCCATTATAACGTCTATTACAATGGCGGTTTTAGCTAGTATTTTAGCTTTAGTGTGGGGACCAATTCAAGGTGGAATCGATGCAGTAGGGAACTGGTTTATTGGTGCAGGATCACTTGGGGTTGGAATGTATGGTTTTTTCAATCGTTTATTAATTCCAGTCGGTCTACATCATGTTATTAATACAATCATCTGGTTTGACTTTGGCGAATTTACAAATGCTGCAGGTGAACTGGTCAAAGGGGATATCCATCGCTTTTTAGCCGGAGACCCAACAGCAGGACATTTCCAAGCAGGTTTCTTCCCAATCATGATGTTTGGGTTACCAGCAGCGTGTCTTGCGATGTATTTTGCAGCGAAAAAGGAAAAACGTGCAGTAGTCGGTGGTATGTTTGTATCCATCGCGTTAACAGCATTCTTAACAGGCGTGACAGAGCCGATTGAATTTACCTTTATGTTCTTATCACCTATACTTTATGGTATCCATGCTGTATTAACAGGTATTTCGCTTGCGGTTTCTTATATTATTGGGTTCCGTGATGGTTTCGGTTTTTCAGCAGGTTTAATTGACTATCTATTAAACTTTGGTTTAGCAGATAGACCATGGCTATTAATTCCATTGGGATTAGGTTTTGGAGCTATTTACTTCGTCATTTTTTATTTCTTAATCAAGAAATTAGACTTAAAAACGCCTGGTCGTGAAGATGAAGAGGAGGACGGAACGGAAGTTGATTCAGCTATAGCTAACGATTTAGATGTTCGAGCGTACAAAACAATCGAAGCGTTAGGAGGACCAACTAATATTAAGCAAGTTGATTACTGCACAACCCGTCTTCGTATGACTGTTGGCGATGTGGATCGGGTGGATGAAAAAATGTTAAAACAAACGGGTGCGCGTGGTGTTATGCGAATTAATAAGACAAACGTACAAGTGATTATCGGTACATCAGTAGAATTTTTAGCAGAAGCTATGAAAGATCGCCTGAAAAAAGGTAACCCAACTCCTGCAAATATTTCTTTACAGCAAGATCCGTCTGTTATTGAAGAGACTGTAGCACAAGCAACAATTTCTTCAGATGATTTTGAAATGCCCATGACAGGTGATTTAATACCGTTAGCTGAAGTGCCTGACGAAGCCTTTTCATCAGGTATAATGGGACCGGGTTTTGGCATTCATCCGACAGATGGTACGGTTTATGCACCGTTTGATGGAAGAGTAGTCATGATTTTCCCAACGAAGCATGCTATCGGCTTAAAATCCGATACAGGTGTAGAAATACTAATTCATGTTGGTTTAGATACTGTCAAGCTAAACGGTGAGGGGTTTGAAATGATAGTTTCAGAGGGGCAATTAATTCAACGGGGTGATCCGTTATTAAAAGTAGACTTTAAGAACATTAAAGACAAAGTACCTTCTATCGTCACACCAATTGTATTCACAAGTTTAATTGGACGAGAAGTTACACTTGAAAAATCCGGTTTCCAACGAGCTGGTTCTAATAATATTATTTCTATTAAAAAGTAATAAACAAGAGATTCATGAACATCAATACTTCTGAGGGAAGATTACAACTTTTGAAATGTGATTTACAAGTAATTGAGCTTTAACGATTAAAAATTTGAGTAAAGGGGCATCTAGAATTGAAATTAGAACGTTATTCTTCCAGAAAAGATTTATACGCTCGTGCAGTAGACATTATAACGAATGCAAAAAATAACGGTGCTACAACGTTTGGTTTAGCTACAGGTGGTACAATGGAACCGCTATATTCTAAAATCTGTGAGTCTGAGGTTGATTTTTCCAATTGCGTTAGCTTTAATCTAGATGAATATGTTGGACTAAGTGCTAAACATGATCAAAGCTATGCATTTTATATGGATAAACATTTATTTCGCCATAAACCATTTAAAGAATCCTATTTACCAAATGGTTTAGCTGATAATCCTACAGAGGAAGCTGCATGCTATGAATCACTATTACAACAGCATTCGTTAGATTTCCAATTGCTTGGTATCGGACAAAATGGCCATATCGGTTTCAATGAACCAGGAACACCATTTGATTCATTGACACATCTGATAACGCTTGAACAATCAACTCGCCATGCAAATGAACGCTTCTTTGATTCAATCGATGAAGTTCCAACGCAAGCCATAACGATGGGGATTCAATCCATTATGCGCGCAAAATGCATTTTGTTAATCGCTGTTGGAGATGCAAAACGTGATGTTTTAAAACATGTACTTGCTTCTGACTATACTGAAGATGTGCCAGCAAGTGTTTTAACAAAGCATCCAAATGTTGTGATATTAACAGATCTACAAGAGTAGGGAAACGCCCTTGTACGTCCAGCTAGTCATGTACTATTAGACAAGATAATAAGCAGTTGAAGATACAAGAAATAGTAGTACTTCAACTGCTTTTTTAATTTATTGCAGCAGGTGTACAACATCCGCTGCAATAAGTTAAAGCCTCCGGCGGATGTCACGGAAATCGGAAAGAAGTTAATAAAGGATGTTAGCCTAAAATCCTCGCATCCATGCGATAACGGCTAACTGACCTGCATCGGTGCCGCTGCCGCTACGCTTTCGCGCAAAAAACATCTGTTGCTGACGCTACGTTAGCACTGCGCTTTCGCACAAAAGACATCTGCCGCTGCCGCTACGCTTTCGCGCAAAAAACATCTGCAGGCCTAAGCACAAAGCCAATTCCGAACGCAATTATGCTACGGCGTTAGTGTTGTGTAGAAAATGTTTCAAGACGTAAATAGAATTCGATATAATGAATGAAAAACTAGAGAGGCGTGTCTATGGAAACGTTGCAGCGAAAAAAGAAAATTTTCGTGAGATGCTGATTATTATAGGCGTAGCAAATACGATTACATACTGGGGATTGATTTAAAGAGAAAGATGCGCTTTTGCTTCCTAAATCGCTTATAGAGCCTTTAAACATTGAAATAGAAATCCATCTCCATATTTTATCTAAAGGAGGGGAGATATGATTGAATAATTGTTGAATGAAATACCTTTACTAAAAGACTAAACATATACAGAAAGAGTGAAAAAAATGATTAGTGCAACATTATTATTTATCCTCGCAGGAATCGGCGAAATAGGGGGTGGCTATTTAATTTGGCTTTGGTTAAGAGAAGGTAAACCATTTTATTGGGGAGTTATAGGCGGGATTGTGTTGGCTTTATATGGAGTTGTCGCTACTTTTCAGTCCTTCCCAACCTTTGGAAGAGTCTACGCTGCCTATGGAGGTGTTTTTATTGTCCTTTCCATTTTGTGGGGCTGGGGAATCGACGGGAAAAAACCAGACATCTTGGATTTCGTTGGGGCAGGCATTTGTTTGATTGGTGTTTTGGTGATTTTAATCCCTCGTTCATGATAGATAGAATGTTTTTATGAACCTTCACAATTTGAGTAAAATCATGATTGTGAAGGGTTTTTTTACTTTAAATTAAGGCGGTTTTCGAAAAGATTGTTGCTATTCAACTAACAGAGTTGTTCAATGGAAGAAAATGGTTTCTTAAATATATGTGGGAGAAAATGAGGGATAATTATTTTATCTTTGCAGTAATTTTATTTCTTTTATTAGTCGGTTGTTCACAACAAGAAACATTAACAAAGGCAGAAGATAACGCCTCGGATCTAGATATACCTACTAAGGAAAGTGCTTCAAAAGATGGTTATCCAACAAACGAAAATAAGCAAACCTATTGTCCTAATATGGGGGAACTAATGCTTGATGAATCTGACGAAGCAGTTAAATATAATGAAGCCAAAGCAAGAGAAATTTCCAACAAATGATATTCTGTCAGAAGAGGTAATGATAGCAAAAGCACCATTTAAAAAAATAAATAAAAAGCGTCGTATTCAAGTCGTAATTTCCATTTTGATTACTTTTATTATTACAATTATAGGCTCTTTTGTTGTTCAAGAAGTCGAAGCTGTCAATCAAATCTTTTTTCCGCTGAGTACTGCAACTGTATATTTAACGGATGATAAGGAAGAATGGAATACATTAATTAATGTAGTTTGAAAACTAGAAGTTTGCTAAAAGTACATGTAAATCCATTAAATCCTCAAAATGATATGGGAGAACGTATATTACTAAATGAAAATATATATTTTTTTTATTTACTTAAATTACTGGATATAACCAAGAGATTCCTTGAATTTAATCAAAAAGTACAAAAAGAAGGATTTTAAGAACTTGAAATCGAATATCTTATAGTAATCCTAGAAATGTTTGGAGGTTTGCAATTTTGCTACTTTATTTTTAATATCATCTACCTAAAAATTAAAAAATAATTTAGGAGTTGATATAAGTTGATATACCAAAATTCTCTTGATGGAATTTCTTCTGAAATGTTGAATGGTTTTTTTGTAGATTGGCCGAATCCGCCTAATCCACAAACTCACTTAAAGCTGTTAACAAACAGTAGTAAGATAGTCATTGCTTTAGATAATCATACGAATCAAGTAGTAGGATTTATAACTGCGATTAGCGATGGCGTATTATCTGCCTACATTCCGTTCCTTGAAGTTTTGCCGGAGTATAAAAATAAAGGTATTGGCAAGGAATTAGTCAAACAAATGTTAAAGGAACTTGAAGATATCTATATGATTGATTTATGTTGTGATGATGACTTAGTTCCTTATTATGAGAAGTTAGGAATGTTAAAATCAAACGGAATGCTCGTTAGAAATTACGAAATGCAGTCTGGAATTAAATAAAAATAAAGAAAAACGCTTGGATATTTTCAAGCGTTTTTACGTGCTACGTTATTCATCAAAGCTTTCTTTCGATTTCATGTGTGAAAGGGCTGTTATTTTTTTATGGCAACAAAGCGTAATCTGCAATAATCAGCAAACCATTGATGATTCTGATAAAATTCTGACTGTAATAATTTTTCGCATTTTGCATAAATCTGTTCTTTTTCAGTTTCTGATAAATACTTTAGCATATTATTACTGAACATTTTTAGCCAATTACGTAACCCGTCTTCGCCTAGAAGCGGTGTTGGGCGTTCATATAGCGTAATCATTTCAACTGTCAATCCAGCGCCTTCTAATTTCGACTGATATTCTTCTAAAGTTGGAAAATACCATGGGAAGTAATCCTCAATATAAGAAAGTTTTAATTCCTCCATACTTTTTTGCAGTGCCCAAACAATAGAAGCAATATTACCGTGACCTCCCATTTTAGCAACGAAACGACCCCCCTTGTTTCAGTGCATTGTAAATATTTTGAATGACTTCATCCGGCTGTTTCATCCAATGTAATGCAGCATTTGAAAAGACTGCGTCGAATTGATTTGTCAAGTTAAGTACGGTAGCATCCATTGTGTGAAACGTAATATCTGGGTATTTTTGCAGTGCAGCGATAATCATGTCATGAGAGGCATCTATCCCATGAATTTTGGCACCAAGAGCTGCAATTTCATGGGCTAAATCACCTGTGCCACAACCTACGTCTAAAATTTCTTCATTTATTTGTGGTGCAAGCAGATCTACTAAGCTCCCTCCAAATTTTGAAACAAAGTCATGCTTTTGATCATATAAATTGGCACTCCATTTTGTTGTCATCTCTCCTCTCCTTTCTTTGAGCTTACCAAAAAGTTTAATTGACAGAAATGCGTAAAATGATCAGCTTTGATTCCATATTGGAATCTAGAGGGATAAACGCTATAAACAATGCGATACTGCTTTCTGACTAATACCCGTTGGCTTAATTGGTTCATTGAAACCGCTGAAAGCCAATATTTTTTTTCATTCGCACACTTTATTGTGTTACCAAAATATGTTGTTTTTTTGTCAATGTTTTTCGGATAAATAGGTACCATTTGTCAATACGAGTAATATGATATAAAAAAATAAGGGATGTGGTATGGTGACTTGGTTAATCATTTTGGCTTTTACTTTTTCATCTAGTATTGATAATTTGGGTGTCGGACTTTCTTACGGCATTCGAAAGATAAATGTTAGATTTGATAAAAATATTTTAATTTCGGTCATTTGTTTTCTAATGAGTATGGCAGGCATTACATTTGGAGTATGGCTGTCAAAAATTCTTCCAGGTATGCTTCCTGTCGTCATCGGAGCGATATTATTATGTATAATCGGAATTCGGATTATTCTTTTGGCGAAACCGCGGAAACAAGAAACTTCAAAAGTGAATGGAAACAATGCTAATAATAATGTTCAAGATATTTTAAGAAATCCCGAGGAAGCTCAATTCAATAAGTCTGGAGAAATTGGATGGGGAGAGGCTGTACTTCTCGGCATTGCCTTAGCGGCGAATGCATTAACGAATGGTGTAGGTGCAGGTCTACTTGGTCTTTCACCACTTGTCATCTCGATACTTGCTGCAATTGGGAGTTTTATTACTGTTTGGTTAGGTGTCAAGTTAGGGGGTAAAGTAGCAGATGTTCGGATCGGTTCATTTACTGTAGGGCAATTTGGAACAATAATTAGTGGAGTAATGTTGATAATAATCGCTTTTGCTGCTTTCTTCTAATTAATTTGTTGACAAAATGTCAACATAATTATACACTTCTTGAGAATGATCATTTCATGTTTGACAACTACTTTAGTCTGTAAGAAGGGAGAATCGAAAATGGCTGAACAGAGAAACAGTACACTTGGTTTATTGCTAAGAGGGTTATTGAAAGAACGTTCATTATCTATGCGGAAGTTTGGTGAACTTACTGGAATCGACACAGCTACGATCTCACGGATAATAAATGGTAAGAGAAATGCGACACCACAACATTTAGAAAAATTTGCAGACTGCCTTGATGTTCCTTTAATCAATCTTTTTGAAGCAGCAGGATACCCAATTGAACAGAGACAAGAAGAGTCAGAATCAGATTCAGATTCAGATATTCATACCTCTGTTGACGCAATACAATCTCTTCTTAAATCTTCTAATGTTTATGATGATGAATTTTCGGTGTCTCATGTTGAACAGAAACTAGAAAGCTATGGACTCTATGCGCAAACAGAAGAAGGGAAAAATTCGATTCTTAAGGATTTTGACGAAAAAATTAAGAGTGTAGGAAGCATTGGACCGTTTATAAGCAAATTAAAAGAGTTATATGAGAAGTTTACATTGGGGAAGGGAACCATTTTTGAACTAACTTTAATTGGAAGTACATTATTATATTTTATTATTCCAGTAGATGTTATACCGGATTATTTATTTCCTATTGGTTATCTAGACGATGCAATAGCTGTGCAACTTACTACAAAGGCATTACTAAAAAAATAACTTAGACTTAAGTGATAGGTGGATTTATTTATGAAAAGAAGCAAAAAGGGCAGTAAATGGCTAAGGAATTTGTTCTTAGCATTCGCATTAGTAATCGTAGCAGGGATTATTTATGGGGTTTATCAATATAATAGCGGATTGGCTATGGCAGACGATAGTCATTTAAAAGATAACGAAAAGGCGTTTGACCCATTTGAAGGAGCTGATGTGCAATTTGGTCAGATTAATGTGTTATTAATGGGAAGTGACGCTAGAGACGAGGATGGTAGATCGGATAGTTTAATGATTGCACACTACGATCAAACGACAAATGATGTCAAACTTGTTTCGATTATGAGGGATACGTATGTCGACATCCCAGATCACGGAATGAATAAAATAAATGCTGCTTTTGCTTTAGGAGGTCCTGAACTTGTAAGGAAAACAATTAAGCAAAATTTTGATATTGATGTAAATTACTACGCTCTTGTAGATTTTAAAGGATTCCCTAAAATTATAGATCTTTTAGCACCTGATGGGATAGAGGTTGATATTCCTTATGAAATGTCTCATGGAATTGGTATGACATTACATCCTGGGGAACAAGTTTTACATGGTAACGAGTTATTAGGTTATGTACGTTTCCGTCACGATCGCTTAAGTGATTTTGGGCGAGTGGAACGCCAGCAAGAGGTTTTGGGTAAGGTGAAAGAACAAATCGGTGTTTCGAGCTTAATGAATTTGCCAAAAATACTTGGCGTTGCAGATTCCTACATTGATACAAATGTTGATAATAAAACAATCCTTACAATTGCAAAAGGGATAGTAAAAGGAAACTCTAAAGGTATTGACACTTTACGAATTCCTGTTGCAGATGCTTATGAAGACAAACGTGTCAACGTAGGTGACGTCTTGGATATTGACTTAGATAAGAACAAACAGGCATTAGAAGACTTTTTATCATCAAAGGACAATGAAAAAAATGACTAAGATACTTGATGGGACAAAAGGTAACAACAAAATTAAGTAATCAGCAGGGCAAAAATTAGAGTATGTTTTGAACAATTATTTCAAAACATACTCTTCTGTTATTTTATGGGTTCCTTTATCAGCAAATTACATTACCATCAGATTCGTGAAAATTCTCATATTAACGGATGAGCTAAATCACTTTTGCTACATCCAAAATTCCTTGTGCAAGCAAATCTACTAAACTATCTCCAACTAGGCAGCTATGGTTATATCTCTAGTCTGCTTCCTTTAACAAATATGCCAAATTTCACTGCACCTAAAAGCTCCTTGAAATAGATAAAGTAACAGTAAAACCTAAAACAGTTACAGGTACAACTGAAAAGAATGCTACTGTACAAGAACGGGGAAACATTATTAGGGGAAGCAAAAGCAAATTCACAGTGAAGATTAAAGCCAAAAAGGCAGGCACAAGCCTAACTGTTGAAGCTAAAGACAAGGATGGAAACAAAATTGAATCAACAGTCATAGAAGTTGTTTTTAAATAACAAACACTGACATTTTATTGTGCAAGTAAAAAATGAAAAGGGCTGTCATAAAAGTGACTTTTGTGACAGCTTTCATTCTATCCAATGGTTTTCCGTAATAATAGATTAATTCCATAGTTTTAGATATTAAAGTACCGCCTAGATCGGACTCTTAAAAAAGGTAGCTGACGAATTCATCAGCTACCAATCTTATTTTTCAAGCTTCGTTAATGTTTTACCGCTCCAACCAAAGATAATCGTCAAAATTGGTCCGAGTAGACAGAAGAAGGTAAAGGGCAAGTAAGTTGTTGTTGGTATATCTAGTACACTAGCAATGAAAATACCACAAACACTCCATGGAACAAGAGGGTTGACTACAGTACCTGCGTCCTCCATAACACGGGAAAGATTTTTAGGGGCAAGTCCAACCTTTGCAAACTGTGCTTTAAAAGCTTCACCAGTAAGTAGGATAGATAAATATTGCTCACCAATTAATGTGTTAACACCAATCCCCGTAATGGCAGCTCCTGTAATGACAGAGCCAGCGCTTTTAAATAAGCTCTCTACCTTCGCTAAAATACTTTGAATAATGCCGAGCGTAAATAATAGACCGCCCATTGTTAAAGCTAATAAGACTAAGGAAATTGTAAATAGCATACTGTTCATACCACCGCGACTCAGTAATGCATCCACGCCTTTATTCCCTGTAGAAGATACATAGCCCTCAAAAAGGATTTTAAAGACATTCGATAGTGCAATCGGTTCTTGTATGTAGGCAAGCCCGACACCAAGAATTGAGACGACTGCGAGTGTGATAAGTGCAGGCGCTTTGTAAAAAGTCATAATAACAAGAACAACAATTGGCAATAATGTATACCAATGAATAAGTCCAGTAGACAGTAATCCATCTTTAAATTGCTCAACTGTTTCAAATGAAGTATTTGCTTCTGTTGGTGATAATATTGCATAAAGGACGAATGAGATTACGAATGCTGGAATCGTTGTCCAACCCATATTTTTAATATGCTCGAAAAGATCGACGCCAACCGTACCAGATGCAAGATTTGTTGTATCCGATAACGGAGACATTTTATCACCAAAAAAAGCTCCTGAAACAATTGCACCGGCCGTTATCGCTAAAGAGATGTCCATTGCACCAGCAATTCCCATAAAGGCAACGCCCACAGTTGCTACAGTAGTTAAAGAACTACCAACAGAAACACCAACAATACTACAAATCAAAAATACGATTGCAAAGAAAAAACTTGGTGAAACAGTTAAAAAGCCGTAGTAGATAAGTGTTGGAATTGTGCCACCCATAATCCAACTCGAAATTAAAATACCAATAAAGAAGAAAATAAAAACTGCCCCAAGTCCAGCACTTGCACCAGCAATCATACCAGTTTCAAGCTCACGAAAAGGAACTTTTTTTAGTAATCCATAGGCAATTAAAAGTGAAATGACAAGAAAAATAGGTATATGGGGTGTTGCTTTTAAAAACCCAATACTGAGCGCCATCATGGCAATTATTAATAATATTATAAAGCTTGCCTCAATAAATCGAGGGTTACTCTTAGCTTCTATTCGAAACATACTAATCCTCCTACTTGTTACTTCTTCGCTTCAACGCGGTGAAGCCTAAAAGAATTATAGCACGCTAATAAATTTTGTCAATTGGCTGATAAATTTCATTGATGAAATTGGTAGTACTTTACTTAATGGGTGATGAAATAATCCCATGCATTTTTGACAATTAATGTACAAGTCATGATGATAAAAATAATACGCATCATTTTTGTCCCACGTTTCAGCGCAAATTTTGACCCCATTATCGCACCGAAAATCATAACGAAGCCCATAGGTAGACCGTATACAAAATTAACCTTTCCTAATAGTAAAAACATAGCAAGCGCGGCTAAGTTCGATGTGAAATTAAAGGCTTTTGCATTTCCCGCTGCTTGTAAGAAATCATTTCCCATCATTAATAAAAGGAAAATAAAAAAAGAACCAGTACCAGGCCCGAAGAAACCATCGTAAAAGCCAACAGCAGCAAAAACGCCGACGAAGGCTATTTTCTTAAGAGTACTTAATGATCGCTCTTCAGGTTTTTGACCCCAATCTTTTTTGAAAACCGTATAAGCTGTTACTAGTACGAGCATAACAAGCATTAGAGGCTTTAAAATAGCTGGAGATACGAGATGCACCGTATATGCACCAATGAATGAACCAATAAAAATAAAAGGCATTATTTTTTTATTCTTTTTCACATCAACTTTACCAGCTCGTAAAAAAGTTAACATGCTAGTCCCATTGCTAATTGTATTGGCGAGTTTGTTTGTCGCAATAGCTGTACTTGGGGGTAAACCAACAGCCAAAAGCGCAGGTAACGAAATTAATCCTCCGCCACCGACAATCGCATTTAAAAAGGATGCGATAAAGCCAAGTACTAAAAGGATAACAAGTGATAGTAAATCGATGTCCATTTGTATGATACTCACATCCTTATTTGTAAGATAAACTTTTCTTATAACAGTACTGCGAATTGCAATAAATGACAATGGAGTTTATCTTTCGTCATGTAAATATCGTTTACAATCCCTTAACATTGAAAACGAAGAAAAAAATGAAGAAAAAATTGTTTTTTCAAGTATTTTTATAAAAATAAAAGAAAAAAAGGTGATTTTTAAGGAAAATTGATGTTTTTTGTTATCGAGTTTCCAACGTTTTCAACTTGGAAAAATACTTAAAAATAATTGTGGCGAATTTTATATTACATTTTTGTAAATTCAACTATTTTATCTTTAAAAATTTGTAGAACTATGTGAAAGTTTTGTTATGATGATTGCAGAAATCGACAATATTCATTCAACAGGAGGAACATGATGTTCAACTCAAACAAGCAAGATCCATTTTTTAAAGCATTATTAAACATTTCTAAAAACGTTAAAGAAGGTATTTATTACGCTCATAACGCACGTATTGAAAATATAGATTCACTAAAAGAAATCGCAGACACAATGAAGCGATATGAAACAAGTGGAGATAAATTGATTCACGAGCTTATCGTCATGCTTAATAAATCATTTATGACACCAATCGAGCGTGAAGATATTTTATCACTTGCCAATAAGTTAGATGATGTTATTGATGGAATGGAAGGCTGTATTGCTCATTTTGACATGTACAATTTAACAGAAGTTACAGACCCGATGCGCCAATTCTTAACATATATTGCGAAAAGTACAGATGAAATGGTCCAAGCAATGGAGCTATTAAATAGTAAAAAGCTTGTTGAAATGCGTAAACATGCTATTCAAATTAAGGACTATGAGCGTGAATGTGATGAAATTTTCCGCTCATCAATGAAGCAATTATTTATTCAAGAAAAAGATCCGATGCGCCTCATGGTATTCAAGAGTATCTATGAACAATTTGAAGATATTGCAGACTACTGTCAAACTGTAGCTAATACAATTGAAACAATAATTATGCGTAACGCGTAAGATGGAGAGTACGAAATGGATACAATATTACTGATAACAATATTAGTCGTTATATTCGCGCTTGTGTTCGATTTTATTAACGGCTTCCATGATACAGCCAACGCGATCGCAACTTCTGTATCAACAAGGGCTTTAAAGCCACGTACAGCAATCTATATGGCTGCGATTATGAACTTCATCGGAGCTATAACATTCGTTGGGGTAGCAAAAGCATTAACAAAGGATATTGTTGACCCGTTCAGCTTAAATACTTTTACTGGAGATACTACAGGTTCTGTCGTTATTTTAGCGGCATTATTATCAGCGATTACATGGAATTTAGTAACGTGGTACTTTGGAATTCCATCTAGTTCATCGCATACATTGATCGGTTCTGTGGCAGGTGCTGCAATCGCGGCAGCCGGCTTTAATGCCTTGAACTACAGTGGCTTTATAAAAATCATTCAAGCGCTTATTTTCTCACCATTACTTGCGTTTGCAGCTGGTTTCTTAATGATGTCTTTATTCAAAGTACTATTTAAGGATATGAATTTATATCGAACGAATAAAGGCTTCCGGACAATGCAAATTGGTACAGCAGCTTTACAATCATTTACTCACGGTACAAACGATGCGCAAAAGGCGATGGGGATTATTACGCTCGCTTTAATCGCAGGAGGCTTGCATCACACAGATGACATTCCTTTCTGGGTACGTTTTGCAGCAGCATGTGCAATGGGTCTTGGTACATCTGTAGGTGGTTATAAAATCATCAAAACAGTCGGTGGCAAGATTATGAAAATCCGTCCAGTAAATGGGGTTGCAGCAGACCTTGCTTCTGCATCCATCATCTTCGGTGCAACATTAATTCATTTACCAGTTTCTACAACACATGTTATTTCTTCATCTATCATGGGAGTAGGAACAGCACACCGTGTAAGAGGTGTTAAATGGGGCATGGCACGAAAAATCGTGACAACATGGGTAATCACCATGCCAATTTCCGCAGTCATGGCGGCAGCTATTTATTTCATATTAAGTTTATTTTTCTAACATAGTGGGGGGAATGCACAAATTGCGTGCATTCCTTTTTTTGTTTAATTAATTCGAAATGGATTGACAGAAAGACAGGGTAGAGCATGGAAAGAAAAGGCGAAGCGACGGAAAGGCAGATGAAATCAATAACTATACTGAATTAGAAGTCGATTATAAAGAAATTAAGAGTGGCGTTTGAAATCTTTTGGTCTAAGGGCGAGGTGATTAGTGCAGCGAGTGCAAATCAACTGAATGAAATTCACAAGTACTTTAATGCGATTATGGAAGATACATTTAAATAGGTATGACTGATACCGAGAAACGGGATAAAGGATTGAGTATATTAACATCGGCCAAGGGAATTGAACAAGAAATAGAATCCGAAGAAGTCTCTGCATCCATGGCTGATTTTCTTATTACTAATTTAAAGAATATGCTGGCTCAAATGTTGAAGAAAATGGAAAACACCACAGTTTTGTAATTAGCTTGAAGAACGAGATGAATAATATCACTTTAATTTTTGTAGTACATGTTGAATAGTTCAATGTTTAAAAAAGCCGAACTTAGTTTTTAAACCTAAGTCCGGCTTTTTATTTATCTAGGTGATCAGTAACTATAATTGACCGTTTAGAGAGGGTGTCTGAATAGAAGTTAAATATAATCAACATTTGGTTGAATACTTAAAACAGGAGTTTTATGATTTATATAGATACATGAGTAATGGAGAAAAGATAAGTGAATTTACTTTATAAGCTAGACTAACTATGAACTATTATTTTTGAGGTTAAAAATAGTTAAAAGAAATCAAAGACTAAAAGGAGAATGGTTATGCCCCATGCACTAAATAAAGATAATAATAAAATTGCTGTATTCTGTGAGGAAGTTTTAGAACTAGAAAGTGCAAAACTCCCTGATGAATATTATTACTCAAGTCTTCCACTTTGTGTTATTGACTCAGTATTTTCTATAGGTGTTCGGTATGAAGGGGTTAAAAATACTGTAAATAGGTTTTGTAGTTATTTTAAACTTAATAAGGAACGCTTTGGAACCGAAATTCCTGAAATAAATGAACAATTTTCAATTGAACAATTTCTATGTTCTTTTGAAAGTTTAGAATTAGAAATATTTGTGAGCGATGTATTCAAGAATAAGCAAAGAACCTCCCCAACAAACGGCATATTAAAAGCAGAAGCAGTTTATTTATTCTGTAAAGTCTTAATTAAGCATGGAGTAAACTATTTACAAGATGTAAAAAAAATATACGGTAATGAAGAATTTGAAAAAGAAATTAGAGCCATACCAGGTCAAAAAAGTGGTATTTCACTTGTTTATTTTTACATGTTAGCTGGAGATGACCAGTGGATAAAACCTGATAGAATGATAGTACGATTTTTAGAAAAAGCGCTTCAGAGAAAGGTTAAGATTGAAGAAGCGCAAAGTTTATTAGAGGAAACTACTAAAATACTTATAAAACAGTATTCGAATATTACCCCACGATTACTTGATTATCAGATATGGAATTATGAAAGAAATAGCAGTAATTAAACTAAACTGCTACTCATTAATGTTCTTAATAAAGACGACTATCTCAATATAAAAAAATCATTTAGATACACAACGGTGAACCGTATCATAAGTAAGAACGGTTTTTAGAGGAGTATCATTCATATAAAGAATGATACTCTTTAATTTTAATTTAGAATCAGTCTCTTTAGAAAGAGATATATTGAAATAACTATTTGTGAATGAATACACTTAAACTAAACCAGCTAATAGAATGTCAAGAAAAACATTGATAATCCAAAAACACTTCATGTTATACTAAAAATGCGCAAGACAAATAACCCTCCTTATTCAGTGTGGAAGGTTTTTGTTTTATTTGAAAATACTGTTATTAAATAGTTTCCTGGAATGATGCTTTCGTTTTTAAAATCGCATAAATCCAGTGTAAAAGCTTATTAGCAAGCAATAATGGCTACTTTATACGGCTTTCCTTCCTCACGTTTTAAATCGTAGAAGGCTCGTAATCGTTTGTTTCGAGCAATAGTTTCATCTGTTGTTTTCTTTTTACGGCTATCTCGAATGGAACAGCGAACGGCGGTATAAAGCATATGGCGAAGCCTAGCTGAACGGTGCAGTTTAGTTGACGAAGGAAAAAATTACATATATGAAATAAGGCAATACATTGTTAAGGTTTGAGGTTAAATATTCTAAGGAAAAATCTTTAGAACGAAGGGAAGTAACTTAATGTGGGGATGGGGAGAGATTCTTTCAGGTTTTATCCTTATAGATAAAGCTCAAATAATTAGTGATACCCAATTTTAGCAGTTTTACCGTTTTCCCTAGTTTTACGTTCCAAGATGTTTCTGAATGAATATTTTATTATGATATGTAGAGAACCCTGTAGCTCATCGGAGAATTTACGATAAGCTACATGGTTCCCTTATTTAACGAGAAATTCTTAAATTACTCTGTAATCAGTATCGCCGCTGGGGTGTTAAGCGAGCCAGCTGTAGAAGTATAGACTGGATGTGTAACACTAGTTCCTTTAGGTACAGTAAATGTAGCAATCCGAACACCTTGGGTATTGGAAGCCAGTGTAGGAACACCGTAAGTTGGACCATTGTTCCAACGTACAGCGCCGCCGTATGGACCTCCACGACCTGTCAAATATACCTTTAATGTTTTATCGGCTTGAGTTGGGTTTTTGAAAGTGATATTCGCCTTGTAAATAACACCATAATGCCCCTTATTAGTTGCTACAGCATCGCCAGGCGAATAGCTAGTGGCTTTAGTCATTAAGTTGTCATTTCTTCCATTATTTATGGAGAAACTTTTATTGCCGTCTCCGACGGTATATAGAGCAGCAGCGCCATCTGAAGTACCAAAGCCGTCGATATTAGAAAAGTTCCAAGAACCACGCGGATGAGTCCCAACTGGTGACACAACTGCATTTTGATTACTACGAAGATCGGCAGTAGTATTTTTAGCAGCTACTGTTCTGACTTTATAAGACATTGGAGAACTAGACGATAACGTAAACTCAATAATTCCCCCCACCAAATAACCATTTGGTACTTTCCATTCTTTAACTAATCCAACTTTCCCCGCTGCAATGGAACTATCAACCGGAGAACTAGGCGTTAATGTATTTCCAAGTAAAGCTTTTGCGGCACATTTCCCATGAGCTACAAAGCCGGTAATAGTATCGATACAGTCTTTAACACCAGAGACTTTATAAGTACTGCCACTTGAACCATTACCAATGGTAACACCGAACTTGATAGTCGCACCTGTGTTATTGAGATGCCAAACAAACATTCGATAAGTTACACTCGGTAATCCAGATGCAGCATCTGCCCAAAGCGTTGCATAACCATTAGTAAATGGAACAGAGCTATTAATAGTTTCTGGATTATCAGACAAGAAAAAACGTTGATTATTACTTGCTTTACCGTATAAGTTTAAAGATGGTAAAACATTTGGGATTGTCACAGCAGTTAAATCAGATTGAGAACATGAAGCCATAATTATTTCCTCCTAAAAGTTATTTGAGATGTGAGACCAGTAGATGTCGTTGATTAAGGTTATCCACGATTTCTAGCTCTCATATAATTAAAGTGATTAAGAGGGGGAATAAAACAACCTTCATTTTATTTTTTTTATGCAATCGATTAGGTTACTTGGGGTGCTTTACTTGAAGATCATTGAGTTGCATATGCAGCTCTTTTTTTTATTGAACTAAAGGAGTAGAATAGTTTAACAATTTAAGTGGATTTTTATAGTAAAATATTTAGTGAGGTGGGGGGATTTGTTCAAAGAAGAAAGAAAATTTATAAATAGTTTATCTAAAAGAACTAAATTTGTTTCTTTAGGCGTAATCATAAGTTTTTTGAGTATTTTTATTGTGGATTTTTCCTTTATATTTTTCTTGATATGTTATTTGCTTGGAGTATTTTTAATCTTTATCAGTGCATTCATTGGTATAGAGAAGTTTAATAAAAACGTAATAGGAGAGATAACTTCAAGTTTTGGATTAGTATTGATTATGTTAGGGGTATTTGCACCTTTGGGAATTAACCCTAACTTCTATTATGTTCAGATAATAGGGATTTTTTTTATGTTAATTGGATCAACACTAGAGAGTCTAGGAAAGAAAAAAGGTTCTTAAAATAAAGAGAATATTAGAGAAGGACAGATATTAGAACAATGGAGAGTATGGATTGGTCATGACGATAATGAATTAAATATACCGGATATATGTTATTATGAAAAATTATCTCTAAATCATTTAGTACAAATGTACGATTGGAACCAAAAAATATAAAGAACAATATTGTATAGTATTAGAAAGATAAAAATATAAATAGTTCTAATTGAACTCCCATGAAAGAACTAAATCATCTTTCATTTTCTGTGGTGTAGCGCTGGTTTTTGAGCTACATGGATGGCTAATGGGGTGCGATTGTTCAATTAGAGAAATCGCTTTTTCACTAACGGACAGATTAGTTTAAGAAACAATGATATATTATCAAAGAAGTCAGAGGTTAAAAAAGGAGATTAAAATGGATATTAGGAAACTTAATAAAGATGAAAAACTTCCAATGGAATTGTTGCTATTGGCTGACCCTTCAAGAGAAATTATTGAGGAATATGTCAATAGAGGCGAATGTTTTGTAGCTGAAATCGAACAGCAAATTATTGGAGTTTATGTATTACTTCCAACAAGACCAGAAACAGTGGAGCTGGTGAATGTTGCAGTCGTAGAGGAACAACATGGTAGAGGTATAGGGAAAAAGTTGGTAATGGATGCAATTAAGGTAGTTAAGACAAAAGGATACAAAACAATAGAAATTGGAACTGGAAATTCAAGCATTGGGCAATTGGCTCTTTATCAAAAATGCGGTTTTAGAATAATTGGTGTTGATATGGACTTTTTTGTTAAGCATTACCCAGAAGAAATTTTTGAGAATGGTATTCAGTGCAGGGATATGGTTCGTTTATCTCAAGATTTATAGAGGTTCTTTCATTGAGAGAAAGGTTATAGAGGAACCACTTTGGAAAGTTTGTGAAAATGCATTAAATAAATTTCTAAATAAAAATGGAGAAGAAAAAAGGTATTTAAATAATGATTATTAGATTTACCAATAAATGTAGTAATTGAGAAAGCTATTCCTTCATACTTAAAAGCTTATATCTTTTACTTAGATAGGTATCCAGAATTAGAGAGTGATTCAAAATTTAACGATTTATTTAATTGGTATATAGGACTGGCTTAATATAATAGAAGAAGCGGTTTAGATCAAAAAATAATCTTGCCGCTTCTTTTTATATGGCTGATGTTATTATTCCTTAAAAAACGTACAAAGTTACATTTAAATGTTAAGAGTGGAGTTGTCTGAGATTATACACGGAATTGAGCTGCCAATCCTCTTAACTCCTCTGCCAAGTTTGCAAGTGCATAAGCAGATGATGAAATTTCCTCCATTGATGCCGTTTGTTCTTCAGTCGTAGCAGAAATACTCTCTGTGCCTGCTGCGTTAGATTTAGTTATGGAGTGGATCGTATTCATACTACCAACAATTTCTTCGGTGCCTGCTGCCATTTGTTCGACTGCTGCAGATACTTCTTCTACCTGCATCGTCACACTTTGAATGGCACTTTGAATTGAAGCGAAAGTAGTACGTGTATTATCTGTTGTTTTAATTCCTTCATTAACTCCCGCTGTTACTAACTTCATTGATTCAACAGCCGTTTGAGTATCTTTCTGTGTCTCTGAAATCAACACTTCAATTTGGTTTGAAGAAACAGCAGACTGTTCTGCTAATTTTCTAACCTCATCTGCAACGACGGCAAAGCCCTTCCCATGCTCGCCAGCACGTGCGGCTTCAATTGCGGCGTTCAGGGCAAGGAGATTTGTTTGTTCAGCAATTGCTGTAATCGAATCAATAATTTGACCGATTTCATTAGAACGTTTTCCTAACAAGTCGACAACGTCGGATAAGCCTTTTACTTGTTCTGTGATGTCTATCATTTGTTGATTCATTTGATTCGCAGCATTCATACCATTTATCACTAGGGATAAAGAATCCCCAGAAAGTTCGCTTACAGCTTGAGCATTTCCAGCCACTTGTTGAACACCTGTCGAAAGCTCATTAACGGTATTGACTGTGTTGGAAACACTATTCAGTTGCTCTACTGATCCATGAGCGATAGTTTCCATCGTATTTGCAACCATCTCTGTTGCTTGTGTAGTTTCTGCTGCATTAACATTTAACTCTTCAGATGCTGAGGCTACATGATTAGCAGTTTCAGTCACTTTTATTACTGTATTACGAATATTATTAATCATCGTGTTAAATGATTGTGTTAATTGACCGATTTCATCTTTGGATGAATATGTACCTTGGACAGTCAAATCACCGTTGCCTGCCTTTAACATATTTGCCTGTAACTCTTTAACTGGATTCACAATTAAGCGTGCAATCCATGTTGCCAATGTAATAAAGAAAATAATGGCCACAACA
The DNA here is from genome assembly GCF_044762845.1 of Lysinibacillus sp. NPDC096382. NCBI lineage: Bacteria > Bacillati > Bacillota > Bacilli > Caryophanales > Bacillaceae > Lysinibacillus > Lysinibacillus sp. NPDC096382. The sequence continues at coordinate 100,128 of NZ_JBIWFC010000011.1, read as the reverse complement.
GAGAGAATGGAAGCAATAAGCATAGTAGTGAATAGACTTTGTTTATTTTCTTCATTCAGTTGATTGGCATCTTCAGAACCTTGAGTCATAAGATCGCGTGCATCACTTGCCATATTCTCAGCAAAATCATCTAAAATTGTGGTGTAAATAGAATAGGCTTCTGCGTTTCGGTTCTGACTAGCCAAATCAATAACATCTGCCATAGTGCTAAAATAACTATCAACATTGGATTTAAGTGATTTTAACATTTTTTGTTCATCTTCATTTCCTTTGTAAATGGTTTCAAATTTCATGATTGAGTCTTTAACACTTTCAGCTCTCTCGGAGATCATTGTCTTTAGCTCAGCATTATCATTTGCTTCCGTAGTAATCATGAGTTCTAAAACGAAAGAATCCATCGCACGAATATCAGTTCGAGCTTGACCGATATATTGAATTGGCAAAAGTGATTCGTCGTACATTTCACTAGATTTTTTTGCCATATCGTTCGTGTAATAAAAACCGCCACCAGAAATAAATAGCAAAAATATAACAGCGGACGTAATAAGCGTTAGAATTTTCTTTTTAATCGATAAGTTTTTCAAAATATTTCCTCCATCAGCTCAACTATCTTCGAAAAAAGTGGGATATAGTAATAACATTGGATATATTGAGTAATTTAGATTTTGTAATAATATATCACATTTAAGATTTAAATAAGAGATGAGAGAATTATGGGATTTTTATGAAAGATGAAGAGTTACAGCTTATTGCAATCGAGTTCACTCGGAGAAAATCCAAATAAGGGAACACGAAATTACCGTATTTGTAGGACGTATAGTAAGGCTGTTTGAATAGGAAAGTGACTAAATCATCATCTGTAGTGGCCAAAGAGCACTGTACTGATCTATAAGGAAATAAGAAAGGGGTTAATCCCTAAATCATTGTTTAATGACAGTTTGGATAACCCCGAAATATATTTATTATTGCTTTGGAAGATAAACTTTACCGTTTATCGTTACTTTAGATGCTGAAATAAGAATTTCTTTATTTGCTTTATAATATGGATCTAAAATTTTATCGATAGCAACCCATTTTTCATTAGCTTTTTCATCGTCACCTGTTTTAGCAAGAGCTGTTGCTTCTTCATAAAGCTTTTTTAATTGTTTTTGATCATTTGCCTTGATTTCGAAATCAAAGTTAGACAAGTAATCTTCAAAGCTAAGTGGCTTAAAATAAGGAGTAATCATTTCATCAAATTCACCCCATAGCTTTTCAGATAATTGATCATTTTTATCTTTATCAGCTTTTTTAGCATCATTGTATAAAGTTTTTAGTTTTGGCATGGCTTCAGCCGGAATATCTAATTCCAAATCTGAGATGTATTCTTCAAATGTTAACGGTGGATTTAGAGCATCTAAGTATGGTAGAAGAACCTTCTGAAATTCATCAAATTTTTCTTGTGCTTTTTCCTCTTTACCAGATTTCTCTAGTTTTATCCACTGTTGATAAATATCTTTCAATTGTTTTTGATCATTTTCTTTAATAACAATATTTTTTTCACTAAATCCATACGCTTCAATGAACTCTTCAAAGGATGCAGGTACCCAGCTAGCTAAAATATACGGCTTTGTGATTTTATCCATTTCAAGATTAATTTTATCCATTTCATCATATTTCTCTTCTTTTTCTAACTTCTTCGTTTGATTAAACAACTTTTCTAATTTTGCTAGGTCTTCTTTTGTTATTTCTTTAGGTAAGCTTTTTTTATATACGTCAAACGTATAGAAGTCTGAATAATCTTGTACTAAGCTACCTTCTACAGAGATTTCTTGACCTTCTACTAAGTTCATTTTTTCTAATTGCTCATCTGAAAATTTCTGCATTCCAATATAATAGTTTTTGCCGTCTTTCCCTTTAATTGTGATGCTATCTCCGTAAACGCCTTTAATTGTTCCTTTAATTTGTTGCTCAGCTTTAACAGTTATTTCGTTTGTTGTTTTTGCTGATGCTGCCTCAGCTTGATGTGGTGTGAAGACAGCCATTCCTATTGTTAGTGCTGATACAATCATCCAAGATTTTTTAGTTGTTTTTTTCATAATTATTTCTCCTTTTATTTAAATGGTTTAGTTACCAACTATTAGACGTATTCCCAATTAAAAAGGTTAGTTAAAATTTTAAAAAATTTTTGAACCTGTAAAAGCCAATAAGGAGACGCCAAACAGAGGTTTAGGGTTGTTTTAATACTAGAAAAATTACCTTTCACATAGTGGAAGGTTTTTTATTTTGGGAAAGTAGGTGAGAACATTGATGGAAACAATCAATAATTGGTTGCATTGTATCAGCGCTTATTGGAGGTCTTTTATTCATTTTGCGCAATAAAACAATCTAAATAAAAGGCTACTTAGTTTAACGACAGATTAAACCAACATTTAAAACAAAGTTGATGAGGCTTCAATATCAAAAAAAGACCGCACCTAAAATAAACTGTACCCTATAAGATAGACACTTTGAAAAAAGTCTATCCTATAGGGTACTTTTGTTTATAATTAGAAAAAAGATGTCGGAGCGGAATAAATGACGAAAAGATTATTTACTAAAAAAGAGCAAGAACAACTTAACTGTAATCCTAATGTCCAATCTATTAGTGATAAAGCGATTACTTATACTGAGGAATTTAAACGCCATTTTATTGCAGAAAATGAAAAAGGAAAACTCCCAAGAATGATTTTTGAAGAGGCCGGTTTAGATGTTGAACTGATTGGTTTGAAGCGCATTAGTTCAGCGGGAAAGCGGTGGCGTGCAGCTTATCGTACAACTGGAGTAGCGGGTCTACAAGATACACGGAAAACGAATTCAGGTCGTCCAATAGAACGAGAATTAAGTTTAGAAGAAAAAATTGCACGATTAGAAGCGAAAAATCGATTATTACAAGCGGAGAATGAACTTTTAAAAAAGCTCGATCTACTCGAAAGGCAGATGTTAAAGAAGAAATAACAATCGCAACAGAACTAAAATTTGATTTAATCCGTAAAACGATTCAAAAATATAAACTAAAACGTTTAGTTAGCTATCTATGTGAAATCATGGGCGTATCTCGTTCAGGTTACTATAATTATTTCACAGAAAAATCAACACAAAAGCGTGCAGCCCATGAGTTAGCAGATGAAGCTATCAAAAAAATTATTTTAAAAGCGTATCATTTCCGAGGACGTAGGAAAGGTGCTCGTCAAATTAAAATGACGTTAGAACTCGAAATATGCGAGAAGGTAAAATCTCATGGTCAAAGTTTATTACTATGGTTAAAAACGCAAGTGGCGATGCACAGCAACAAAAGTCAGCTATCGACAATAATAAATACCGTGTACTTACTGGAACATACGACACACGACAAACGGCTGAAAATGTACTTGATGTATTAAAGCATCGTTTCGGTTGGGTGGTATACATCGAGCCAGATGGAGCTAAATGGCGTATTAAAACAGGAACATTTACTGGGATGGCTGTAGCACAAGCGGGAGCAAATAAAATTAAAACAGCTAAGTTAGCCCAGGTAACTAATATAGTAGCTGAATAACCAGAAACGGGCCTCGTATAAGAGGATATATTGTGAGGAGATAGATTTAAAAAGGACACCTTTTCTAACTGCCCCGTAAAAGGTAGACACAAAATCTAACTTTTACGGGGTGTTTTTATGAGCAAAATTACATCAAAGAATCGTATTACGTTTTATAAATGCACAAGAAAGTATCCATCATATTGCTCAAGAAGAAGGGGTTAATAAACCAGAATAAAGAACTTGGATTCGTTTATATGAACAAGATGGCGTTGGATGTTGGTCGTTTTGTTCTATGCTATTTTACTTGCTAACGCAATCTATTACGCTACTTCACAACGTTAGGCTTCGGCGCAGTATAAGATAATACTATTTTTTTGTCTAAATTAGAAGGAAATCATTTCCTTTTTGTAGAATGTTGATATAGATGGAAGGTGGGGGTAGTTTGTCTCTGTATGGAAATACATCTTTGAAGACATTATCATTAATACCTATTAATCAAAACCCATTTTTGTAGACTTTGCATATAGCTGAATATCTCTCAAGTGATCAAGGATGGCACTAACAAATGAGACAATACCGATACACCTTAAAAGTACTTGGTTACACAAGATATGTCTCGCTAAGGAAACCGTTACGATTATGTAGTAATCGAGAGTTTTTTTGAATTATGGAATCTGAATTGCTTTTCTACAGCTTTATGAACTTCATTTATAATGATTAGGAGGAAAACAATTTGAAAAAAATAGTTTCGTTATTTGTAATGGTCACAATTATTCTTTTTTCTACTCCAGATGTTTTTGCCTCAAACCAGGTTGAACCTTATGGATTGAAGCTACCAGGCGAAAGCTTTACTCCTGGAGAGTGGTTTCTAGGGGAAACTCCACCTAATATTGATCCGAATAAGCCACCTATTGTTTTCGTTCAAGGGAAAAATGGTAACGCTACAAGTTGGTATGGTAATACAGAATATTACGGTCTTAATGACATGTATACAAAAGCTTATGAAGCAGGGTATCAAACTGTATTTGTTCAATTATACGATGCGGCAGGTAACGGTTCTTATAGTCAATACGATAATGGAAAATTATTAGCTTCTATGTTAAAAGAAATCAGTCAACATTTTCACGGAGAAAAATTAAATATAGTCGCTCATAGCAAGGGTGGGCCCGATACCCAAGCAGCATTAGTTCTTAATAATGCTCATTCGTACGTGGGTAGGGTGTTTACTTTAGGTTCCCCTCATTATGGATCAGAGTTAGCTGATCTTGCATATAGCTGGTGGGCAGGTTGGCTAGCTACATTACTCGGTCAAAAAGATGATGGTACTTTTTCACTTCAAGTTGGGGAAATGGAACACTTTCGCTCACTAATAGACAATCACCCCAACGTAAGTAAGAACAACTATTATACAATTGCTGGCACTAATACAGGACCATTTCTATCTGCACTCTGGATGGGTGGGCTATATCTTTCCGATCCAAATGATGGATTAGTCAAAGAGGCAAGCACTAAATTATCTTACGGAACACATTTATTTACCGATGCCTCACTTGACCATGACCGTATTCGCATGGGATCTGCAGTATTTTCTAGATTGGAACAGTATCTACAGTCTGCTTCTACTGATCGTATCATTGCAAACAAAGAATACTTTTCTCAATCTGATACCTTTCAAGAGTTGGATGCGTCTCATTATTTTTATGGAGGAAAGTTGCAATCGTCAAATGATGTGACACATTCTTTCTATGTGGATACTGCACTCGATAATGTTAAACTGTGGACTGGATCAACTAGTGATAAAATAGAGTTGGTAGCTCCTTCAGGGAAAAAATATACCAACCAGACAATCGAATCATTGGAGGAAGCCTCCTTCTTTAATGGCGTAGTACCTCATATATTTACTGACATTATTTCTGAGAAGGGAGAATGGAAGATAAATATAAGTACGCAGGCAGGAGATAATGCGTATTTACTGGCAGTTCAACACGGGGGTCCATCTTTGATTAAGGTGAGCATTCCGACAGTGGCATTAGAAACGAATAATATCATTACAGTGCAAGCGAATCAACAATTACAAAAACTTACTTTCGATGTAAAAGTACTAGATCCAACAGGTAAAGACATTGCTTCTTCACTACAATTGCAGAAGGTTAATGAACAAAACTTTATGGTAAATTTTCCAGAGAATAAAGAGTCTGGTGTATATAATATAACTTTAAATATTTCGGGTGAAACGTTACAGGGTGAGCCATATAAAAGGACTATTGTTCGTTCTAAGTATATAAAATAGTCATATACAATATAATTTCAAAATAGTTTATAAGTGTAAATGACACTAAAAAACTATTTTTGTACTCTGAAGGGTAAATTCTAATTATTTATCAAAACAATTTAAAGCTAATTCCTTATACAATTCGGTAAAGGTAGCTTTTCTAAAAATAATGGGGCAGTAGTATAAAGTTATTTGCCACAACCTCGATAAAGGGAAATAGCAATACCGCATCATCACTTGCACGATTAATCTGAAAGCCAGAAGAGAGTTTTTCTAAATTTTTTTGAATTTTGTTGTTACTTTGTTTTAGCTTATTATTTGTATTTAAAGCATATGTTAGTCCTTATTCTCATATATCCCCTTATTTTGATAGATTTTAAGTTGAAATGCCTTTGTTTACAATATATGTAACGACATATCTCCTATTAGTATAATAATTTTTAATGCGAAGCAAAATATTTTAAAATAATAATTGTGTAATTTAGAGATAATACGACATCTATCGTTTAGATTTGTGAGATGAGAGGGTCTGTAAGAAAAAAAGTTTAGTTGAGCTTGGAAAGCCTATAAATAATAGGTTTTCTGAGCTTTTTTAGATGTGATGAGAACAATTTTGATAAATTAATTTATAATTTGTTTTCTATCGAAATTTTCTTTGGTTTATATATATGTTAAAAATGTTTTATGGATATTTACACGTTTAGTAATAAAAAATATGAAAATATATACAATCAATAGGATAAATGGTAGAATTGTAGAGTTGTAAAAGGAGGTAAATTGATTGAATATACTAAAGAAATGGTTTGTTGCAGTTTTTGTACTCATGATGCTATTTAGCATTCAGTACCAAGTAGCAGATGCGGCTGATTATCGAACAGTGAAGGTTGTAAGTGGTACGAACTTGGTTGTGAGAGAGTCGCCAAATGATGCATCCGGTTCCATTGGTAATCTAGCTAAGGATGAATTTGTGATAGAGTTTTCTTCCTCAGATGGTTGGTCTCACATTCAAACAGGTGATGTAAAGGGATATGTTTCTTCCTCCTTTTTAAGTGTTCCACCTTCGACGATTAAAATTGCAAATTCTAAAAGTGGTCTCGTTGTGAAATCTAAGCCATCTCCTTCAGCACCAACATTAGCTACATTAAAGTATAATATGATTGTTGAAGACTATGGATCAGTAGGCAATGGTTGGTCATTTGTGCAATATGGCAATGTAGTAGGTTATGTTAAGTCCGATTTTATTGGGCAGACTAAAACAACGACAAAGTACGTTAATACAGGTAGTGGGGTCATCGTTCGAAATATTGCCAGTCAATCGGGAGCATCAGTAGGTTCATTAAGTAATGGTACACAGGTAACTGTACATTCTACATTAGTAGGTTGGTCCTATGTGACTGCTGGTAATATCAAAGGATACGTAGTAGATGCATTTTTATCCACAAAGAAGCCTGTTGTGCCTTTCAATAATATTAACTTTAAATTGACTATTCGTGATGTAGAGAAAAATGAAAAATCAAAGCTTATACAAAAACTTCAGGATGGTAGAGATACTTATTTAGTCTACGGAACGACAAAATATGGCTTTTCAGCACAGTTGACATACTTTTTTACTGGTGGGCAATTAGAGATGATTAGCTATGATTTCCTTCCCGAACAAAATAGTTATCACACATGGGATCAAATGTCTTCTTTACATGACCGACTACATAGGCAAGGGGTAGTGGAATTCGGTAATGATTACCGATTTACCTATACAAAATATAGCCATTTATATTCGAGATGGGAAAAGAATGATTATACTGCTTTGATCTCTGTGAATGATGACAAACTTTATACAACAGCAAGATTAATATATTATCGTAAATAAAATTTCGCTCTACCAGCGATGATTGAGTAGAATAACTAAGGGAATCTGTTAAAAGATTCTCTTTTTATTTTGCAGAAATGGGATATAGTGTTTAATTAAGATTTAATAAACCAAGTTCAAATTAAATGTAATACACCTTATCCATATAAATAATGTATAGAGTGCCATCTGTGTTACTGGCTAGAGATTCAGGTTAGCCTATAGGACGCTTGTTTGTCGGCATAATAGTCATTTTATATCAGCTAAATTCTTTACCTCGGTCTGTTGGGGCTGTTTTTATAGTGCCTTTTGGTAATTTAGTATGAAGTCGACGTACTGCTCTTTCCATTGATTGAGCTGAGCGATCCGGTATCAAAAAGAGGAAGAAAAATTAAAAAAGTGCAGTACTATATGCAGGTAGAATTGCAGTAAATGTAAAATATTCTGGAAGAGTTTGTATAAAGAATACATTGGCTGGATATATCAAATAATAAATCTCTGACTTAAAATGATGTTTGTATAATTCCTGATACTAACTAAACAACTAGGTTTCACTCCCTAAGAAACAAAAAAAGCGCACAACTCGTTAATGAGTCAATGCGCCTTTTTTATTATTCCAATAAATACTAAATGCCCTATCTTTCAACTGCTACATGACACTTACTACCAACCATTTTATCACATTTTACTTTTGTTTCGTATATTCTACCATCAGATCCTCTTTCTTGTACTAGTACATACTTGTCATTTGCTCCATTATTTACAAATACATAATCAACTGCATCCGGATATAAGTCCTTGACATAAACATACTCAGTCCATGCATTCGCTGATACTGCAGGAATAAGTATAGCTCCTGATAAAGCAAGTGATCCTACCATTTTTGAAATTTTTGATTTTAACATAATTAACTCCCCTTTGTATTAGTTTTCTCTATTAATAAGTTGCATTTAATAGAACAATACAACCATAACACAACAAAAATGAAAATGTTGTCGGAATTTGTATTTATTTAAATAAATTACAAATATTGACCATTTTGTCACATTTATTTACTTGGTACCACCAACCATCACCAAGCCACTTTTAGAATGTCCTAAAATGAAATGAACAAAATCCGTTATTTTGAATAAAAAATACATATAGATCTATGATCGTTTTAAAGGTTAATAGTCGTATCGTTTCGATAGCGCAGCCATTAGAGGATGCGAAAGTGATAGTTCAAAGCGGAGACGGACAATCAGTATTCAAAACGAAAGTTGAAAAAAAACAGCATTCTCGAGTTGTTCAGTGGCAGCCAAATAGTAGATGTTGAAAAAAAATCTATTGTTTAATAAAGGAAATCTAACTGTTATATTAATATCAATAAGTGAATTGCTTATTCCAGAAAAAGGATTTTGATAATGATCAAACTTTTTTACAAAAAATTTCATACTTATCTAAAAGAGTAACTCCATTTCGAACAATCTTTTTCGAAATGGAGTTTTTGAAGTTGTTGTAGATAAGGATTGAGGCGCATTTTGGGTAGAACGAATGATAGAAAAGGCGAATCGACGGAAAGGCCGAACAGAACGAAGGATTGGAAAGCAGGCGACGGAAGGCTCGAGCAGAGTGACGGAAAGAAAAGGCGAATCGACGGAAGGCCCGAACAGAGCGACGGATAGCCAGCCCAGCTCGACGGATACAAAAGAAACCAACCCTTACTAACAAAAAAATGAGAAGTGACGGATAACCAAATCTATGATAATTATAAAGAAAGTATAAAGTTCGAAAAAAATGTCTTTTTACATAGTAAGGTTAGTTCAGGAGGAAAACAGATGAGAGAAAAGCTATTACTGATTGAGGATGATACGGCGATAGGGCGTATTGTGAAGGATACGCTTGAGCAAGAGGGTTACCAAATTACTTGGGCAACAACAGGACTTGAAGGATTAACTGATTTTCAAGCGGATACGTTCGATTTAGTGTTAGTCGATTGGATGTTACCTGAGATGGATGGTCTTACCGTTTGCCAAAATATTCGTTGGGAAAGTGATGTTCCTATTTTAATGATGAGTGCGCGTAAGGAAGAGGCAGATAAGGTTGAGGGCTTGCAGGGCGCTGACGACTATATAGCGAAACCATTTAGTTTAGAGGAGTTAAAGGCACGTGTAGCCTCACACTTACGTCGCTGGAAACGTTATATAAAAAAAGAAATAGCTGGAGATGTTACATCCTTTGCACACGGTTTAAAAATTGATTGGCAAAAGGAATCAGCGCGCCTTAATGATCAAGAGCTTGCTTTAACACAGAAGGAATTTGCTCTGTTAAAACTACTTGCGAAAAATCCAAGCCAAACCTTTTCAAAAGAAGAGCTCTATCAACATATTTGGCAACAGGCGAGCGTAGATGAAACACATACAGTAACAGTACATATAAAGGCACTACGGGAAAAGCTAAAAGATCCAGTAAAATCACCGTATTATATACAAACAGTATGGGGCAAGGGTTATCGTTTTATCGGTGAGCTACTATGAAAATTAAAACATGGTTACTCATCACTTTCTTCATCGTGATGGTTTTACCAATAACAGGTGCTTATAGCCTTTATGTATGGATTAATGCCTATTATCAAGATAAAAACGTTGGTGAGTATTTCGAAAAATTAACAGAGCTCAATCAGGTGAAATCTGTTCTGGAAAATCCCCTGTATTATACAAAAAATGCAGATATAAAAGATATTGAAGCACTAACGAATGATCAGCTCTCAATTACACTTTACTCGAAATCAGGCTTACGTTTGTATTCCTCTGATCCATTGAAACTGGTGTTTGATTCTAAAGATAGAGTTTTTAAAGGTTTATATGAGCTAAAGCAAAATTACAATGCCTTTACTTATAAAGAACCTGTTTATCAAGATGGAGATTTGCTTGGGGTTTATGAGATTCAATTAGTTAGGAAGGACTGGGTAAAAGGCGTAGAAAGACGTTCTTGGCTTGTAATAGCTAGCTCTATTGTATTATTTCTCCTTATTTATTTTGCAGTTATGATGCTGCTTAACCGTAAATTAAATCGCCCGTTACATGAACTGATGCGGCAAATGCGTACTTTTGCAAAGGGAGAGCATGTGGAGTCAAATTTAGTGGCAAGAAAAGATGAAATTGGGGAACTTGCTCAAACCTTTCTTGCCATGCAGGACGAAATCGAAACAGCGCGTGCTCACTTGAAAACTGAACAACACCAGAAGGAGTTAATGATTGCAAGTATTTCCCATGATTTAAAAACACCTCTTACAGCTATTCAAGCATATGCTGAGTCTTTACAAAGCAAGGCGTTAACAGAAGAACAGCAAGACGAGTACCGACAGATTATTTTAACAAAGTCTGAAACGATGAAGCATATGTTAGAGGATTTACTAATGTACACTTTACTGCAATCGACAAGCTATCATTTAGAACTAGTTGCAGTTGATGGGGCCGAGTTTTTTGAAATGGCACTGTCTGATTATGAGCAGCTATGCAAAGATCAAGGATTTAGGCTTGAAGTTACTTGTGACATAGCGGGTATGTATGCAGTGCATCCGAAGCAGCTACAACGGGTGATCGACAATTTAATGAGTAATGCTTGGCGTTATGGAGCAGTAGGGACAACGATAGGTTTAGCAGCCGTGAATGCTGGACAATGTCCTATAGGGTGCTTTGATTTTGTTTCGCCAGCACTGAATAAGCAGCATGGTATGTATATCATTGTGCAAAATAGCGGGCAAGGTGTCAAAAAAGAGGATATTGAGAAGCTATTCGAGCCCATGTACCAAGCAGATACAGCACGGACAAAGGCTGGGGAGCGCGGCACTGGACTAGGATTAAATATAGCAAAACAAATAATAGAAAAACACGGTGGGACAGTAGAGCTTGTATCGAAAGAAGGCTTTGGAACAGCTGTACTTTGCTGGCTACCACCATTTAAAGGAGAGAATTCATAATGAATTGGAAAAAATCATTACGTGCAGCAGGTTTAGTTGCCGCACTAACATTTAGCTTAGTAGGTTGTAATACAGAGGGGGCATATTCACCACAGGAAATTATTGATCATGCATTACAGGAAACGAAGGAACCACTTGCTTATTACGGTGAATACACAATGGATATGGGCGAGGCTGGTGGAAAAATTCAAGTCAAAGAGTGGACTAAAGATGGTAAACGACGTATTGAGACAACAGCTGAAAATGGTGAACATAGCATCTCAGTCAACAATGGTTCACAGGTAATTATGTATGATGTTGTGAAAAACACTGTTCATAAAATAGATATTAGTAAAGGTGGGGTAGATGAAATCCCATCACAAAGAGACCAGTTAGAATTACTATTTAACGCTGTAAAGGAGACACATGATGTGAAAATGGCAGGAGAGGAGAAGATTGCTGGAAGAGATACGTATAAAGTTGTAGCGAAAGCTAAAAAAGATGATACTTTAATAGGCGATATAGAAATATGGGTCGATAAAAAAACATGGGTAACGTTAAAAACAATCACAAATGGCGCTGGAAATAAAATGACAACAGAGTATACGAAAATGGATGAAAAGGCAAAAATTGATGATGCACAATTTACACTTGATATTCCAAAGGATGCAAAAGTGGAAGAAATAAGTGTACCTGAATCTGAGTCAGTGACACTGGATACAGTGAAAGAACAGCTTGGCGAATTTTTAATGGTGCCAGAAGGAAACGGACTAACTTTGGAGGAAATTTCATTAGATAAAGGGATAGAAGATCGTTCAGAGTATACCTTTAGTTATGCGAAGAATGGTCAGCAAGATATTTCAGTAACAGTATTTAAAGCAAATAGCAATGCTAAGAAGGTAGAGCCTATTAAAGGTGAAAAAGAAATGGACATCCGAGGTCAAAAAGGTACTGTAATGGACGAGAATAAATTCCATTCGATTAGCTGGCAGGAACATGGTTATCAATATAGCATGTTTACTGTAGACTCTAAGCGAACAATTGAAGATTCTGTAGCCTATACAAAACAAATGACCATCGTTAAGTGAGGTGAATGGGTATGAAAAGAAATGAATTTATAAAATGTCTCGCATTGTTTTTATTTAGCACAGTTTTTTTATACGGTGTAGGTGAAACATATGGCGTTCCATGGCTACAATTTCATTTCTTAGGACAATACAATGGTGAAGGTTTTTATTTTAGTTTTAGTTCTTTAACCCCTATACTTGGTAGCTTACTAATTGTTGCGTTATATGAAACGAAGATTAAGCGACTTATTTAATATAATGAGAAAATCCACTTTGAAAAAAAAGAGTGGATTTTCTTTTTCTCTTGATTGTGTAATGACAATAAAGTTATTTAATATTGAAGTCTAAAATAAGCATTAGTCCGCATATGTGGACGGATGCGATTCAAAATCTTCATGCGAAAACCTAAGGGTACTCCGTTTCCTACTTGTTCAACAAAAGGGCCATTGAACGGAATAAATCTAACCATTTCCTTAAGAAACGGTTAGATTTACTAGAGAAAATTTATTCACTCGTATTTCTTGAAAATAATTGCCGCATTATGACCTCCGAAACCGAATGAGTTTGACAGACCTGTATTTATCTTCACTTTGCGAGCGATAGATGGTACATAATCGAGATCACATAAAGGATCAGGATTTCCTAAGTTAATTGTTGGAGGAATTATACCTTCCTTTAAACTCATCGCTAAAGCAATTGCTTCAACCCCGCCTGCTGCCCCTAACATATGACCGAGCATAGATTTATTAGCTGTTACTGGAATCTGATAAGCTTGTTTACCAAACAGTTGCTTAATAGCCTTCGTTTCGGAGATGTCTCCCACTTTTGTACTTGTTGCATGGGCACTAATAACATCAATTTCTTCAGGCGATAAATTTGCATTTTTTAAAGCTGATTTCATTGCAAGGTAGGCACCTTTACCTTCCGGATGAGTAGCTACGATATGGTGTGCGTCTGAACTTGCACCGTATCCAATGACTTCTACATAAATCTTTGCCTCTCTACGTAAAGCATGAGATAAAGATTCTAAGATTAGAATTCCAGCTCCTTCTGACATGACAAATCCATCTCGTTTATCATCAAATGGACGACTAGCTTGAGTGGGGTCATCGTTTCTTCTTGATAATGCTGTAGCATTACCAAAGCTAGCTATTGATAAGTCTGTTATAGCTGCCTCTGTTCCACCTGCGAACACAACGTCAACTTCTCCAGAACGAATGAGTCTAAAGGCTTCACCAATAGCTGTATTTCCAATTGCACAAGCGGAAACGGGCGACATAGAAGGTCCCATTGCGTTCCATTTGATACTAATTTGTGCTGCAGCAGCATTAGAAATCATAGCAGGTACTAGGGTCGGGCTAACTCTTCTAGGCCCTTTCTGTCGAAGCACATCAATATTTTCAATCAAGGTTTCAATTCCTCCAATACCTGAGCCTACATATACGCCTAACCTCTCTACATCTATACGATCGAGGTCTAACTTAGAATCTACCCAAGCTTGTTCGGCTGCGGCCAAAGCAAATTGAGAAAAACGATCTAAACGTTTAGCTTCGTTCATTCCTAAAACTTCAGCTGCATCAAATCCTTGGACGATTCCTGCAATTTTTGTCTTATGATTAGTAACATCAAACGTATCGATAGTGGATATACCAGATTCCCCGTTAATCAAATTGTTCCAAAATGTTTGGATGTTGTTTCCTAAAGGAGACACTATCCCCATACCTGTAATCACAACTCTTTCCAATTTTCATACCTCCAAATAAATGATTTACTTGTATTTTACATCTCTTTTATCCTATTACAAGTAACAGTTTATCCTGGTATAATTACTAATAGAATAAATTGATAAGATGGGGAGTTTTAAAAATGAATGATAAAACAAGGCTTGAAGCTTTGTCGACTTTCTTAAAAGTTAAACGTGCTCAAATCAAGCCAGAAACTGTTGGTTTACCTGCCGGAACTCGGAGAAGGACCCCAGGATTACGAAGAGAAGAAGTTGCACAATTAGCAGGTGTAAGTACCACTTGGTATACATGGCTAGAGCAAGGAAGAGATATAAAAGTTTCTTCAATCGTACTTGATTGTATTTCTACAGCTCTACAATTAAATAATGATGAAAGGGACTACTTATATGACCTGGCATTAGGGACAAAATCAGAAATTACAAATCAAAAAAATAATCAATCAGAGCTTAGCCCTTCTTTAAAGCGTATACTAACTGAATTAACATATTGTCCAACTATTATTACAGATCGACATTGCCATATAGTGGGCTGGAATCCGGCAGCTGCTCATGTTTTTTTAGATTTTGAACAAATACCAAAAGATCAAAGAAATTTGATTCGTTTAGTGTTCACTAGAAAAGAATTAAAAGCATTGGCCGTCAATTGGGAGCATTTTGCGAAAGGTTTTCTTGCCATTTTCCGTACCTATTATGGACACTATTTAGGCGATGAATGGTACAACCAATTTATTAATGAAATGAGTTATTCACATTCAGAATTTCAGGATTTGTGGCAAGAAAGTCAAGTAAGTAAGGCTCCAGAAATGATAATTGAATTCAGACATGCTAAAGCAGGCAAAATGTTGTTTAATTTAACTTCTCTTCAGGTTCAAGGTGAGATGGATTTACGGTGCAGTGTCTATACACCAGTAGAGGAAACGGATACAGAGAATAAATTAAAGCGATTAATGAAAAGGGTTTCAGTTAAAAATTAATAAAGTTTTTCGTTATTCCATTAAATGGAGCTATTGTTGACAAGTAGTAAAAGGGTGATACATATTATTGATAACTAATATATATCACCCTTTATTTTTTATGGCTTTTCTTGATAATAAATTAAACAACTTAATTTTCACGAAAATTTATCATTAAGAATGAATCTATAATATGTAAAAAGGGGGAGTTATAAATGGAACAGGGGATTGTAGAAACAAAATATTTTACTTTGCGTACTTTATGTGACGGTGTGTTTGCTGCTATTGCTAAGCAAGGTCAGGGTGCTTGGAGTAATGCAGGAATAATTGATTTAGGTGACGAGCTTCTAGTTTTTGATTCGCTAAGTACTCCTTCAGCGGGGGATGAGTTAAGGCGCCAAGCTGAAAGTTTAACGGGTAAGAAAGTAAAGTATTTGATTAATAGTCATTATCACGGGGATCACGTTTTTGGAAATCAAGTATTTTCAGATACAACGATTATTTCTACATATGTAACGGAGAAATTGTGCAAAGAAAAGAACATGATTGAAGACTATGAGAAGGAAAAGCAGGACATGAATCAATACCTGCATCAGCTAAAAAATCAAATCGATTCAACAGAAGACAACATTATAAAAGCGAGCTTAATCAATCAATATCAAGAAATGTCGAAAGTGTTAGATGACCTATCTCAATTACAAATTGTACTACCATCCTTGTTGTTTGAAGAAAAATTAACTATCACCGGATCCGATAGAACTGTGGAATTATACTGTTTAGGTGGTGGACATTCACCGAGTGATACATTTATGTACCTACCTAAAGAAAAAATAGCTTTTATGGGTGATTTAGCGACTGAAAACTTACATGTACCGATCCATAATCCTGAAGAATTTTTAAAGATATTAAAGCGAGTTAAACAAATCGATATAAATATACTTGTACCTGGTCATGGTAATATTGCTGATTTGACTTTATGCGATACATTAATTGAGTATTTATCTTTCATGACTCAACGTGCAAAAGAAGCTCTTCAACGAAAATTGTCACGAGAAGATTTTATTGCTGAATTTGAACTACCTAAGGAGTGGAAGGGAGTAAACGGTATTAAAGCTAACCTTACAACGATATACACATACCTTCTAAAAAATCCACTTTAAAAAACGTGGGTTTTTTAGCGTTGATGAAAATACGGACAATAAAATCTGATTGATGATTATTTGTATAGCTAATTGTGTTCGTCCAGTTGCATACAGAGCTATAACGGCTAAAGAGAAGATCGTAAATTCAAACATAAAATGCCAAATCCCATTCAATGGAAATGTTGCTTTGGGTGAACCAAACATACTCCAACTAACTACGAAAAAAGCAGGTGCTCCAATGCCAAGTAAAAGCTTGAAGAACATGCCTTTCCCAGTTTGTATACCCCAAGATCCATATGCCATTAACACGCAAATTTCTAATATCCCTCCGAAAAATTGGTTTTTGTAAGGGGAAACATCAACGCTGATAAAGTGAACAGACTTGGTGATAAAAACGTTCATCGCTGATAGAACCGCGAACATCGCTGATAAAAGTGCAAGAATCGCTGATAGAACCGCGAACATCGCTGATAAAAGTGCAAGAATCGCTGATAGAACCGCGAACATCGCTGATAAAAGTGCAAGAATCACTGATAGAACCGTGAACATCGCTGATAGAACCGCGAAAAAGCTTTTTAGCAGCGAAACTCTATGGTTTAGCGGCGTTCTTTGCGTGGTTGGCGGCGAAACTCAAAGTTTTAGCGGCGAATTCCAACGCAAGCTGTAAAAATTAGGAAAACTAAAATCGGGGTTGAAAAACTTTGTATAGAATTTTACACAATATTAAGGACTTGACTCGAACATAGCTGATAGAACCGCGAACATCGCTGATAAAACTCAAAACATCGCTGATAAAACCATCCAACCTATCGATATAATCGCAGCTTCTAACTTAAGCTATTTGTTGTAAATGAGTTTTAGTAAAGGCATCATCATATTTTAAACCATAGCCTAGCATACGATCTAAAAATATATGAGCAAGCCAAATGATAGTGGCCATTAGCAGCGGGGTCGATACTGTGATAAAGCCTATAGTCAAGAGAATGGCAGGCACGACTAAACTATGGCCAATATTGTAAAATAACGCGCCAATTTTAGTGTTTACGATGTAGCCTAACATCGTTATATCTGGTAGGAATAAAAGCAGGAAAAAATAAAGGAACGAAAATTCAAAATACCAGTAGAAAAATACACTTACTAAAAATGCTATTAAATATTCTAATGCGATAATTTTACGTATTTTCATAATGAACATTTCCTTCTTGTAATTTATTATACATATCCTCGATAAGTGAGCCGATGACCAACTTATTTTCTGCGTATTTTCCTTCAGCCATTAATGTTTGAGTGAGCTGTAAGGATTGAAGTGCCTGCTGATAAAAAAATAACTGCTGTTCAATGTTGGTGATTTTTGTTGAGAATAGTTGTACTGTTTGTTGATTGCAGGCATTTGAAGTTGGCTTTTGCTCTTGTGTCAGCAGCTGTTTAATTTCTTGTAATGTAAAGCCGAGCTGTCTTAATACTAAAATAAATTTTATAGTATGTTCACAAGTGACATCATACACTCGATAGCCATTGTCCTGTTTATGTGGATGTAGTAATCCTTCTTTTTCATAGTAACGTACGGTATCAGTAGATAAATTATACTTAGTTGCAAATTGTTTGATAAGCATGTGAGCACCTCCTAATTTTATCCTAACATTGGAGTATGCTCCAAGGTCAATATGAATATTCGAATTTTTATGAAATAAATAATCCTTGCCTTGCTTTTATTACCGTTAACCTTGATAAATAAGCACGTAGCTGTCCACGTTCTTCATAATCATGCTGCGAAAATTTGATAAAAGCCTTTTGCACAATGCTATTTTAAAGCTTCCATTAACATATAGAGAGTCTAACATCCTTTACTATAATGAAGAAATGAAGATTGCCGACATAGCACAAATTCTAAGTATTGTAGAAAACATAGCGAAAACAAGGCTAAAAAGGGCGGGAGAAGCCTTAAAGTCTCATTTACAGCAAGCGAAATGGGAGGTGCTTTGGACATGAATGAATGGCAAAAGGAATTGGTGAAAGTAGCAAGTAGCTGGGGATATGGAAGAGAGCAAAGAGTGTGTCAAAAAGCGCGTCTTACAGCAGCAACCTGCCAAGTCTCTTTAAAGAAGGGGCTTGTTTTTTCTATGTTGGGAAATTATAGTTTTTGTACTATCATAAATATTCAAAGTATAAAAAGAATCGTTTTTATAGGGGTATATATTATCTTTTTGGGATAAATGAATTACTGTATGGTATTTTAAGGTTAAATTTACTCATTAATTTACAAATAAATGAGTCTGAGGAATTGTAATATTATGCACATAAAGATAGTATTAAAGAAGTAGGGGTTAATATAAGGAGGGGCGGTATGAATACACAGGAGTTTGAAGAACTATGGATTACACTAAATGAATTGTATGATGCAAATCGCTTTATAGAATATATAGAATTAAGTAGTGCCGCAATTGAAAGTGCTATTGAGCTTGGTATGTATAAAAAAGCAATCCTGTTATTACGCTTTAGCTGTGCAAGCTATTTCCAAACAGGTGATTTGCAAGTTTCCATTAGTGTACTTGAGAAGTATCGCGAATTAACCTTTCACTATGGCGATGATATTGATTTAATTCATCATTATATTATTGTAGCTATTTATTGGGGAACGTTTGGCCATATAAAGAAGTCTAAAGAGTTTATGATTAAGGGACTAAAGATTGCTGAGCGTATTCAACATATAGATAGTATAGGGAAAATTTATAATAATTTGAGCGACTTAGAAAACTCTTCAGGGAACTATCAAGAAGCAAAGGATTTTGCATTAAAGAGCTTATACTATGCCAATTATTTTGAGACCAAGCATGAAAATCCATATTCAGGGATTATGTATTCAAAAATAAACTTAGCTGTTGCGCAAATTAGTTTGGAGGAATTTGATGAAGCAGCTGAATTATTGCAAGAGTTGTTAGTGACGATACAGAAACCACCTTATTCTAAGCTACAATTGGAGGTTATGAATGCCTATGCTTTACTTTGTGAAAAACAGGGACGCATTTGCGAGGCCATTGATTTGTACCAAAAGTCGAAGCACTATGCCTTAAAAAATAATGATTTATCTATGCTTCAAACGATCTACAATTCTTTGGTGAAGCTAATAGAAAAGCAAGGTAATAAACTTGTATTGTGCTCGATACAAAAGGAATATATTGACGTTTTATTAGAAATTCAAAGGGAAAATTATACTCATTTATTATTTGAGATGGAGTACGATGACCAGAAAAAACATTTTGAAAAAACTTCTTACATTGATCCATTAACGAATATTTATAATCGACGCTATTTTGATCAGAATGCAGAGAAAATGGTGGAGAAAGCTTCAGTAGATAATCAGCAATTAGCATTAATGATGATTGACTTAGATCATTTTAAAGAAATCAATGATACAAATGGTCATTTGTTTGGTGATGATGCTTTAACGATTATTGCAACTACATTAAAGGACTATTTTCAAGCATTTGAATCGATAGTAGCTCGTTTTGGTGGAGATGAGTTTATTGTACTTTGTAAATTACAGGAAGGTGAATCTGTTCAAACGATGACGGAAAATCTTTATCAAACATTAAATTCTCTGTCTTTAATAATTAATGATGAGACTGTCCATTTAGAATTTAGTATTGGTGTAAGTACAAATAAACAAGGCCAAATTACCGCGGTCGAAGAGCTGATCCATAATGCGGACACAGCACTGTATACGTCCAAGCGCAATGGCCGTAACCAAATTACGTTCTTTAATCATTATAGTGATGTGGGAAATAGTATATAAACAGGTCCGATCATGGTACTGGCGAATTTTAAAATGTAAGCGTTCTATTCAGCGAAATATTTTTAACTTCTTTTAGCGGGTATCTAAACATCCGCTAAAGATTTAATCATAAAGGATCTGCTTCATTTCAACGAACAGTCGTTGGAGTTTGGCAGATTCTTTTCTTTTAAAAAATTTTTTTTAAAAAATGAATCGGAAATGAAGTGGCATCCGTCAGTAGTTTAGAAAGAAGGTGGGACAACAAATGGATATCGAAAAAATTATTGCAGAGCACGGTGATTACTTACTAAAGGTTGCTTATTTATATGTGAAAAATGAAGCAACAGCTGAGGACATTGTGCAGGATGTGTTTATCGCCTTTTATCAAAAGCAGGAGCAATTTCGTCAAGAATCATCATTACGTACATATTTAGTAAAAATGACGGTCAATCGAAGCCATGATTATTTGCGTAGCTGGAAAAGTAAACGACTGACACTCTTTGAAAAAATAACAGGGCGTACGACAGCAGTCACGCCTGAAAAGGAATTTCTTGCTAAGTCTACAAAACGAGAGCTAGTAGAAGCTTTGTTTACATTATCTGTTACATATAGGGAAGTACTAATTCTCTATTATTTTGAGGATATGACGACAGTGGAAATTGCACAGCTCGTATGTTGTCCAGAAGCAACAATACGTACAAGATTACAACGTGCGAGAAAGCAACTTGCAACAGCAATCGGTGATTATGATTGGGAGGTGTTACGCCATGAATCAATTTAAAGAAGATGTGCTAAATGAACTTCGGGATGTAAAGCTTACAGATGAAAAAAAACAAGCAATAGCCCAAAAAGCTTATAATAAAACGAAACAAAGAAGAAGTAGTCCATGGCAATATCGTGTGGTACTAGCAACGTTTACGATTTTTGTCATTGGTTTTAGTTATTTATTATCACACAAAAAAAATTCAGGAAGTCATCAGGCAGCTAGCTTACAGCAAGAAGCGGATACATGGAGTATATTGACATTTTTACAAAACGATTTCGTAAAAGGTATTTTGCTTTTTAGCTTTCTGGTAGGTGTTTCCTCTATCGTTAAACTTGTGCTAATTAAGAAAGGATATGGCCTACCGGTGTGCATTGAGTGTGGGGAAACTTGGTCAGAGAAGCAATCACGAAAAATGTACCGGAAAAATGGACAACTCGAATGTCCTTATTGTGGGAAAAAACAATATCGTACAAAAAAATCTATGCAAATAGGTGGCATTTTAGCATTTCCGGTTCCTTTTATTTCTTTTATGCATTTTGTTTTTAATAATATTACGATTGGGATTATTTTCTTTATAGTTGGCGTTCTTATTTATTATCGTCAATTAGCACCATATGTCTTTGATTTGCAAGAAAATGATCCTACCAACGATCCGCTTTGGTAATTTGTGAAGAGAAATTGCTAGTTCACTATAGCAATTTCTTTTTTTTAGCTATTTTTCAAAATAGATTGACAACAGTTTTTATTTGCTATATCTTTGTGTTAACTTATTTGCAACATGAGTTAACGTACAAAGGGAGGCAATTTAGTTTGAAAAAGAGTAGTACATATAATTTTGTGTTAGCGGCATTTGGTGCAGCGATTATTGCTGTTCTTGCACAAGTAACGATTCCGCTACCACTTATTCCAATTACAGGACAAACATTAGCAGTAGGCTTAGTCGTAACGATTTTAGGGACAAGAGTTGGTACGCTATCAGTACTGCTTTATATTTTACTTGGTGCAGCTAGTCTTCCGGTATTTAGTGGTATGTCAGGGGGATTAGTTATTTTAGTTGGTCCTACAGGTGGCTATATTGTTGGATTCCTTGTTATGGCAATTATAATGGGCTTATACTTAGATACATTTGGACTGACTATTTTCCATGCAATTGTCGCGAACATCATTGGAATGGTTGTGACATTGGCGTTTGGAACGACTTGGTTAAAAATTGCCGGAGATTTAACTTGGACAGCTGCTTTTATGGGTGGAGCGGCACCATTTATCGTCGTAGGTATTGTGAAAGCTGTTCTAGCAGCATGGTTTGGCGTAATAGTACGTCGTCGTTTAGAGCGAGCACATTTAATTTCTTTCAGCGGGGTCCAAACACTCGCTGAAAGAAATTAAAGCCGATTCCGTATTGGATAGGAGGGATTGTTTTGGCAACGTTATGGACTGGTGGAAAAATTTACACGATGGCGCAAGTTGGCGAAACAGTTGAAGCAGTCCTTGTAAAAGAAGGAAAAATTGTGGCGACAGGCTCGGTAGATAGCTTGTCGCCACATGCTACTTCTATTCAACATTTACAAGGGAATGTGATGTATCCAGGCTTTGTCGATAGTCATTTACATATTATTGGCTACGGGGAGAAATTAAAGCATATTGATGTATCGAACGTCAGAAGTAAGGACGAGCTACTGGCAATTATTCATGAGCGGATGTTAGAAGTTCCCGCAAATGAATGGGTAATCGCGATAGGGCTTAATGAGACACAATTTATAGATCCTATTTTCCCAACATTAGCGGAGCTTGATGCCTTAGGGGAAGCACATTTAATCATTAAGCGCAGCTGTCATCATTTAATTTTGGCTAATTCCAAGGCGCTGGCATTTGCGGGAATAACTAAGGACACACGATCTCCAGAAGGTGGGTTCATTGATAAGGTGGATGGACAGCTAACAGGGGTTTTAAAAGATGCAGCATTGTATATGATTGTCAACCATATGCCTCATATTACGTCTGAGTATATTGAGGATGCTCTCGAAAAGGCGGTAATATCGCTGCAATCATATGGTTTAGTGGGTGGTCATTCTGAGGATTTAAGCTATTACGGGCCACCGCTTCAACCAATACATGCTTTTCGAAAGATTATCGAGGCAAAGCGATCGTTTAAAGTTCATTTATTACAACACCACACGGTATTTGAGGAAGTTGCTAAGATGGAAGAAGTATCTTCTCCGTATTTAGAGTTTGGTGCCATGAAGATCTTTATCGATGGTGCCTTTGGAGGACGTACTGCTGCTCTTCGTGAACCGTACTGTGATGAACCAGGCAATTGCGGTATGCTTGTACATACAACAGAACAACTAGTGGAATATGTTCAACTTGCACGTCAACATGGACAAACAGTGGCAGTGCATGCCATTGGCGATTTAGCCATTGAAACAATTTTAAAAGTATTTGCTGCCCATCCGCCTCGTGAAGGTCAATTAGATCGTGTTATTCATTGTAGCTTAGTCGATGAAGGGATTTTAGAAAAACTCGCTGCGTTGCCTATCGCAGTGGATATGCAGCCTCAATTTGTGCAGGGAGAGTATGAGGCAGAACTAGCTAGGCTAGGGGAGGAACGAGCAAAAGGCTTACACCCATTAAAATCGCTACTAGATCGTGGATTAGTTGTTGCAGGCGGCAGTGATGCCCCGATTGAAGTGCCAAATCCATTATATGGTATATATGCAGCAGTAACAAGGCGGAATTTTGGGGAATCGCATAATGGCTACGGTCCAGAAGAGAAAATTTCACGCTTTGAGGCAGTACGACTCTATACGATAGGAGCTGCACAAATAATAGCTCAAGACCATGCTCGAGGTAAGATTGAAAAGGGCTATACAGCAGACTTCACTGTTTTAGAAGAAGATCTTTTTACAATAGCTATCGAAAATATTCCACAAGTAAAAGTCGCCTATACGGTTGTTGATGGCCGTATCGTTTATGATAAAAGCGCCCAGTCGTAACGGAAATCAACCCGTGTTTTGCCAAAGAGTCTTTTATAACATCTTAATTCATTGACATAATAATTTTATAAGAACATGAAAAACGCTGTGAAGAATAAACTTTACAGCGTTTTTTCATTCTTTAGGAGCTAGCGTCTTTCTGATAAATTTTCCACTTGTTGCTCAAGTATTGTCACTCGTATTGTTAAATCATCTACTTGTTGCTGAAGTGTTTCTTGTGGAGGCAAAGGAGCAGTCGATTTCATTCTTTTTATCGTATTAATCATCACGAAAAATATCGCTAGGAAAATGACAAAAAGTACGGTTGTACTAATAATATCACCAAGATGAAACATTGTTTGTCTCATAATTATTAGCCCCCTTATTTTGTATCGATTCTATTATTTACCGAGTTACATACAAAAAAGTTTCAAGAAAATATTTATAGACACTAAAAATACAGAAATCTTATCATTTTTCCTTGCATATTATATGGAAAAATTGTATTTCAAGAGCAGAAAATAATTAGAAATAAATGGCTTTACATATCATATAGGAAGAGCTTATAAAAATCGGAAAGATGCTTAAGATAGGGGATACGATAGGTATGACTGAGGTGAGTAAATGCATAAAGAGGGACAAGTAATGCGACAAGCTGTCTACAATATTTATATGTATCGCATCGATTATATACAGGTTTTCGCGCTGATTAAGTTATTTCAGTTTTTATTAATTGTTCCTATGACGGCTATCGTATTTAAGCTAATGCTGCGAGTAACGGGCTACACACATATTACGGAGCAAAATATTCAAAGTTTTATGGTGCATCCCTTTGTCATTTCGATGTTTATTCTTTCGATTGTGCTTATTTTTCTCTTTATTTATTATGAAATGGGCTTTCTTTTTTTAATGGCTTTTTATCAACAACGAGGAATTCGATATCGATATCTACACATATGGCAACAGCTCAATCGTAAAGTACTTTCTTTTTTTAGTATTCAAGTCATTTTTTTATTTATTTATATTGCACTTTTATTGCCATTAGCTACATTTATATTTCCACTAACGTTAACACAAGCAATGACCATTCCGCACTTTTTGACAGATGAAATAATGAGTAGTCGTTCGGGTCGTTTACTTTATGCCGCTATGGTAATTGTTTTAGTAATAGTGGGCATACGTAGTATATTGGCTTTGCCGATCTTTACAATCCAGCCCAAAATATCACTATTTCGTTCATTCATACACAGCTGGCGTTTTTCAAAGCAGGACTTGTTAAAACTTCTTGGATTATTAGCTATACTAGTAACAGTTCTTTTACTTGTGATGCTTGGAATTACACTTATAAGTATATTGCCATTATATATGTTGGAGCGTTTGATACCGAGTACAGCACTTGTCACAGCGGGGATTACTATTGCTTTTTTAGAAATGGTTTTCGTCGTGTTATTTAGTATACTGCAAGCAATGATTTCACAAGTAATGGTGGCTTTTACTTATTACACCCCTTTAAGCAAGACAAGGTTTACACCGAAATTTCGAAGAAGGCGCTATAAGCCATTGTTATTTATCGTTTTGTTTGTTTTTATCGCATTAAGTGTGATGAATATTATTTCGTTAGAGAAAAGTGTTTATGCACCAGATACAAAAATTATTGCTCATCGTGGCTACACAGAGGGTAATGTGGAAAATACAATCAGTGGCCTTGTCAGCGCAGCAAGTGCAGGTGCAGACTTAATCGAGGTCGATATTCAGCAAACGGTAGATGGACAATTCGTTGTATTTCATGATCGAACATTAAGAAGACTTACAGGTAAAAATGGTGTTATATCTAATATGACACTCGGTGAATTAAAGACGTTAACGATTCATGCCAATGGTTTTAATGACAAAATTTCATCTTTAGATGATTTTATTGAAATAGCAAAAGCTTTAAATGTTTCCTTACTGATTGAATTGAAAGTTCATGGTAAAGAAACAGAAGATGTATTGCCCAAGTTAGTTGAAAAACTAAAAGCTTATAAGGTGCTCGATACGTATTATGTGCAATCATCAGACCCACAAATGATGTCACAGTTAAAAAAATTGGCGCCGAATTTACGTGTAGGGATTGTCTATGCATTAAACATCGGGCCGATGGATGAAACAGTTGATTTTATATCACTTGAGGAAGCATGGGTAACAGATCAGCTGATTTCAGAGATGAAGCAACAAAAAATTAAACTGTTTGTCTGGACATTAAATAAAGATCAGTCATTACACGATTTTATTCGGAAAAATGTCAATGGCGTCATTACCGATCTCCCAGATATGGCTTTGAAAATAAGGAAAAAACAAAATGAGCGTGACTATTTTTTACAGCGTATATTAAATCTACTTCAATTTATGTTTTAAATTAATACGATTAAACGCAATAACCTGCGCGAAGCAAGGAAATACTCGCGAACCGAAAAAATACTCATCCAACCAGCATAAGAGAAAGCTGTGATTCTTTACCGTAAAAGAATCACAGCTTTTTTAGCGGAATGGAATAAATGTTGGCAATGTTGTAACCTTTTTCTTTCATAGCCGACTACTACTATGAATTCGTGAAATGAAGGAGATGCTTTTTTATGAAAATGACGAAAGTTGTACCATTAGCCATGTCAGCATTATTAATCGGGGGCGCTGTAGTAGCTCCAACTGCATCAGCAAACGAAGGAGAAGCGGTTGTGACGAACGCTACTGATAATAATGAGCAAAATCCACAAGTTCAACCTATTTTTATTAAAATAGCTGGAACAATTGAGAATGTTGAAAAACGTGACGATTCAACATATTACACTGTAAAAGAGGAAGAGAATACGAATGTTTTTGTCGTAAATGACGATACACTAGTTTTCGATAATACTGGTAAAGAAGTTAAACTACAAAAAGGTGATAAAGTAACGGCATACACGTATGCAAATAAGCCAATGCTGATGATTTATCCACCACAATATAACCCAGAGGTAATTATTGTTGAAACAAAAGAAATGGGAATTGTAGAAGTAGACTTTTTCAATAAAGAATTAGTGAATACTGATAATACGTTAAAACTAAATGTTGGTAAAGAAACGGAATTACTTAGCCTGTCTGGTAAAAAAGTAAAGGCAGAGGATTTAACAGAACAACATTTACTAGTGTTCTATACAATTGCAACAATGAGCATCCCAGCACAAACACCACCTTCAAAAGTTGTCGTTTTAGATACGATTGCACAAGAGCCAGGTGAAGTGGATCCATCTAAAGCTGCAGTACAAGAAATTATTAATAAAGACTTTTATGAAGTCGAAGGTACTAAAATGGTACCACTACGTTTAATTGCCGAAGAGTTGGGCTTTAAAGTAGAATCAACAGGAAATGGTGCAATTATTTCTAAAGGCGCATTATCTTATACAATTACACGTGATCAAAAAGAATATGGCTATAATAAAGCACTTCGTTATTTTAAAGTAGCACCAGCTTTATTAGAACCAACAAAAACATATATACCAGTTGATTTTGTTGAAGAATTAATGAAATAAAACAATTGAACTTCTTCTTCTTGTCAGGTGACGGAGGAAATAGTAAAAAATATTTTGAGCGGCTTAATCCCTTTAAACTAATGGGCTTAAGCCGTTTAATCGTTTTTGATAACGTTCGTTTTTACAACGACTCCTACCATGCAGAAAAATACTTACGGTAAAAAAATCGAAAAAGGAGAAGACTCTTCTGATGCAGAAAATACATATAATATACTTTTTTAGGAGGCGATAATATGTTTATCGTTAATGTTGAAGCTGCAATATACAAAAATAAAAAATGGCTGTTAATAAAACGTAGTGAAAAAGAGGAACATGCAGGGGGAGTATTGTCTCTTGTTGGTGGGAAGGTCGAAAAGGAAGGGTTCTCAACAAATATTTTAGAAAGAACACTTATAAGGGAAATTGCCGAAGAAGTTGGGGTGGAGGTTTCAAATCTAAGGTATGTTAATAGTTCCTCCTTTTTGACAGATGCAGGTATTAGTGTAGTAGACATCGTATTTCTTTGTCATCATCAGCTCGGAGAAGCCTTTGCAAAGAGTCCTGATGAAGTTGACAGTGTCGTGTGGATGACAACTGAACAAATACTCGATAATTCTTCTATACCAAATTATTTAAAGGAGAATATAAAACTTGCTGACACATTTGTACTTGCAATCCAAGGGTAGAGGAAAACATCACGTCCTCTGATAACCCCTTCATACCAACATCGTGTCTCCTCAAGTGGCTCATCAGTCACCCACCTGAACAAGTTCATCTAAAATGGAAATCTCCCTCTCTTTTCATAATTCTCTTTAAATGGAAAAAAATTTTTTGTACAATAAGAGAATTAAATTCAGATTCCAAAAGGAGAACTATATGAAGCAGGCATTAATGATAGTGGATATGCAGGAAGCATTTTTTTTGGATAGTGAAAACTACTTATTTGATTACGAAAAAGTAATAGAAAACATTAATATGTTAATAACTTGGGCACGGCACAGCGAAGTTCCAATTATTTTTATCCAGCATACGGATTCAAATAAAGATGACGATTTTGCGTTTGGCAAACCAGGCTGGGATCTATATCACGGACTTCTACGACAACCAGATGATAAAGTAATTCAAAAAACAACGTGGGATGCATTCTATCAAACAGAATTAGCGCAATACTTACAGGAACAACAAATTGAGCAGCTTATTTTCGCGGGTGCTCAAACAGAATTTTGTCTTGATACGACTATCCGAAATGCCTATAGTCATGGATACCATCATAATATTTTAGTTGAAGGTGCACATACCACCCTAGATAGTCACGTATTAAACGCACAGCAAATTATAAAGCACCACGAGTCCGTTTGGCACAATCGATTCGTGAACATTAAGCTAAGTACTATCTTTAAAACTAAGTAAAAGAGGTTTCAATAATGCGCATAAACAGCCAAGAATTTACTATAAATGAACTTCATTATACAATTAGATCTGCCAATATAGAAGATGCTCAAGCATTATCAGATCTGAGGCTACAACTTGATGGAGAGACGGAAAACTTCGATAGAGAACAAGGGGAAGGCTTTATCGATACGACAGGATTTGAAAAAATCATAAAGGAAGACACGGTAAGTCCAAGGAATTTGTGTTTAGTAGCAGTAGTTGATAATCGCATTGTCGGATTTTCTAGATGTGAGGGGTCTCGATTAAAAAGATTTGCCCATAAAGTAGAGTTTGGTGTAGGTGTTTTAAAGGAATTTTGGCATTATGGGATAGGAAAAAACTTCCTAAAAGCATCAATTGAGTGGGCTGACACGAATGACATAAAAAAAATGGCCTTGAATGTTGTAGAGACAAATGACAAAGCAATTTTGCTCTATAAAAAGCTTGGCTTTGAAGTTGAAGGCGTCTTAAAAAATGATAAACTCCTTTCAGATGGCAACTATTATAATACAATTGTCATGGGAAGAATAAAGGCACAATTTTAAAATAAACCCAGCTAAGCAAATAGGTGCTTAGCTGTTTTTTTTACAACAAAAACAACTTTCTTCTCCTATTAATTACGAAAAAATGACCTGGATAACAGCTCGATTTTGTTATTAGCCCCTCAAAGCTTGCACTCTTTTTTTTTATTCATAAACAGTATCCTTCTTCCAGAAAAAACATATCAGTTAGTTTAACTACATTAACGATTCGCTACCTTAACTTTATGGGAAAATTCTATTAGCTATAAAAATTCATATCATTGATCCAGTTGCAACAGATACTCTAAGACTTTAAAGTAATCCTTTTGAATGTAGGTTAAGTACAAAAAACAAAAAAGAGACGTATCCTTTTCACACCCCCATATTGGGCGATGAACAAAACAAATAACATTACATAATATAGAAACATGAAATATTATTAAAAAGGATGATGTGTTATTTCTATAGTAAGAAATGGTACCCTTCCTAACGGAGAAATACATGACGGCTGGGAAGATGTTGATGTTGTTTGGGACATTGATCGTTGGGAGAATGACGGCGGTAGAAGTGTTGGAACGAGTTCGAGGACGTGAAAAGGCTGTCTATATTAAATGATGAGGGAGACGAACTTGTCTCCCTTTAAAAATGTTCCTTATGTAAATAGAAATACCCTTTGTATTTGTTTTTTTAAAAATTACGAACAGAAAATTGAAACTATTTTCCTTTTTTTACGTATTAATTAAGAGAAATACTAGGAGGTGGAATTTTGGGAGAAGAAATTCAGGGAAAACAGACAAATGAGTTTGTTGAATGGGTAAAAGCAATTGCATTCGCTTTATTGGTGGCATTTTTAATCAAGCAGTTTTTATTTACGCCAGTACTCGTAAAAGGTGCTTCTATGGAACCGACACTGGAAGAAAGCGATCGTGTTATTGTTAATAAAATCGGTCCGAAATTTAAGTCAATTGATCGATTTGACATTGTCGTTATTAATAACATTATGATAGACAATGAAGAAAAAAATATTATTAAACGTATCATTGGTCTACCAGGAGATAAAATCGAGTATAAGGATGATCAATTATACATAAACGGAGAAAAGTACAGTGAACCTTATTTAGATCAGTACAAGAAGGATTTAAAAGATCCTGGGTCACTTACATATGATTTTACGTTAGAACAAGACTTAGGTGAAACTACCGTACCTGAAGGGCACTACTTTGTATTAGGTGATAATCGTCGTGTAAGTAATGATAGTAGAAATCCTGAGTTAGGTTTCATCCCTAAAGAAAAAATTATGGGTACAACAAGTATCGTCTGTTGGCCGATCGAGCATATTGACTTTAGATTTAACTGATAGATCGAAGGCTTAAAACTTGATAAAGGTAATAATAATGACCACTCCACAAATGAGTGGTTTTTTTGTTTTGTCTTTTGTAAAAACCGACGTCTGGGAGACGCACGCACAAAGGTTATCATTTTATTAATGAATAATATAATTAACTTTATGTAATATATATATTGCAAAAAGACAAATATTCTGTATAATTAAAATCATAAAATAAAGGGAGGAAAATATGGATGTTTTGGAAAAGTAAACACGTCGATGAACGAATTAAAAATCAGCAAAATAAAATTTACAAGGAGATTTTTTTCTTTGTCATTGTAATATGTTTAATATCGATCCTAATAAAATTCATAACAGAGGGAGTGTCCTCAGAAAATGTATTTACAGAACGGTTGATTATATTATTCTCAGCTGTTTATTATTGTGGCAGAGCAGCCTATCTTGGCATATTTACTGATGAAGTAGAGATTCACGATAGTACAAGTAAATTTAAATTAAGTACTAAATTTATTATTTTCGGTGTTGCTATTGGCATGATTATTGCAATTATTATGGGTGTTAACAGTGCATTCAACTATGCAGAAAGTACTCCACAAGCAATATATTTTTTCTTTTTGGTATTTTTTGTATCACTGTTATTGTATTCAACATTTATTGCCGGAATTTTACTCTTATTTTATGGGCTTGCTAAAAAGAAAAGTGATCGAGTTATTCAAAGAATGTTAGAAGATGAAGATAGTGGTGATCAATGTGAAAAACATACGCTTAAAAATGGCTCGAATTGAACATGATTTATCACAAGGTGAATTGGCTGAAAAAGTGGGGGTCACTAGGCAAACAATCGGTTTAATTGAATTAGGTAAATACAACCCGACTTTGAATTTATGTATTGCGATATGCAAAACGTTAAATAAAACCTTAGATGAATTGTTCTGGGAGGAGTAAGACTGTTTGGTTTAAAATGTTAAATAATGTTATTATTTAAAATGGAGACTATCAACTAAGGTAGTCTCTTTTGTTCTTTGGATTTCTAGAACAGCCGAAATAAAAAAGATCGAAGCAATTTGCTTCGACCATTTTTATAACAGAGTTATTTATTTTCCCATGAATAAACTAATCATTTAATCCTTTACCATCAAGAATGTGTTGCGTGTATTTTTCAATTCTTGACACGCGAGTTTTGGATTGTTTAGGTTGAGAGAAATGTAGAATGTATGCTCTTTGTCGTCCTGGCGTCAATTTTTCAAAAGCAGTTTTTAAGGTAGGCATTTCATTGAATTTATTGTGAAGTTCTTCAGGAATTATGTATTCCTTATGCTCTTTCATGGGCACTTCTAAACCTGCTTTTTCAACTTCGATGGCTTCAAGAATATAATCTTTTATAATAGTTTCCATGCCAACTATTTCTTGAACGTTGGTGAAACGAATTTGGCGCGCCGCCTGTACATTTTCAGTCTGTTGAATTAGAATCCCGTGGGCATCCTTTAACAAGGCTCCTTTATGAAACAGAAGCGCACAATAATCTTTAAAACCATGTATTAACACGATGTTTTTTTTCCCAAGCGTGTAACAAGGATGCATCCATTTAAATTCTTCAGTCAATTCACAATCAAGAACGATATTTCTCAACGCCGAATATTCTTCCTGCCACTTTTTAGCTTTACTTAAAAATTCATCAACCTTTAAATTCATTTTGCTATTTGTCATCAAGGAACACCCCTCTACAATTTTTTAATCAGCTGATATTCTCTAATTGATTTATAATAAAACATTAACTAGTGTCATGTCTAGTTAAAAATAGGGAACTAATATCGCTCATTTACAAAGAATAGTGATGAGTTGAAAAAGCCTTTGATACATGTAGGTTCAATCTTTTTTGTATATTTTTATTGGTAGAACATTATATTATTGGTAAAATATTAATTCACCACCAAAAGTTGAGAATGACTTTTGTTAAAACTTCTATATGTAAATAGTTGATTGGAGTGGAGACTGGGCGACTCCTCGGGATCAGCGATAGAGGAACGAAGGCTAAAAGCATCACATCCTGTGATAACGCCTTCGTGACCAACATCGTGTTGGCCCGAGACCCTGCAGCGCAGCGGATGTTTTCTGTCCGAAAGCGTAGTGTTAACGTAGCAGCAGCACCAAATGTATTCTGTAGCGAAAGCGAAGCGTCAGCTACAAATGTTTTGACTGTGCGAAAGCGTAGCGACAGCAACACCAAAAGCGGTTCATCGGACGCCCCCAGGAAGCTTTGCTCTGTGCGAAAGCGTAGTGCTAACGTAGCGGCAGCAACAAAGCGCCCAGTCGGAACGGAAATCAACCACATGTTTTGGTAATGATCCAAAATATTAGAATATATTGGTATATAATGCTTATTGGAGTGTGTTATTTAAAATAAAGCTAAGTAGGAGGAGAATTATGAAAAAATTTTTTATTGTGTTACTAGTAGCATTTGTATTTGCAGTAGTACATCCCTCAAAATCGGAAGCGAAAGTGATGTATGATGGAGCAGAGGTTGTAAAAGACCAAACCGGAAAAATGACCTTTAAAAAAGACATCAAAGTATACAAGAAAAATGCAAATGGTGCATTTGATTCGTTAGTGGTCAAGCGAAATAACTTCTTTAGAACGTATGATATTGAAAAATATGATGGCAAAACGTTTTACCAAATGGGGCAATATCGAGTACAAGCAACGGATTTGGTAGTTTTCAAAGAAGTACCAATAAAAATTCGTTCATCTTTCTATAACAATCCAACTTATATCTTTATTAATCGTGATAGTAATACCGCAACTTACGGAATGTGGTTCAATGAAAGAACCAACCCGGGTTTTTCTTTTACAAATAATGGACAAGTAATTTCTTATTGCGGTGCCAATAATGTTAGTTCCAAAGAGTGTATACAGTATCATAGTACAGATCTAAAAATCGCTGAGACGAAAAGAAGCGAAATAGGCGTGCGTTTTGAGCTAACAAAAGATGCAGATTTTAAACAGGATCCAATACAAGGATCTGCAACAATAAATACATTGAAAAAGGGAAGAATTTTATATTCAGAAGGTCTTGAAATTAATGGATATCAATATGTAACCTGGAAAAAGGATGACGGCAACGAGTCTACACATTGGATTCCAGTGAATTTATTAAAACAAGTTGTAGATAAGTAATTAGGAATTTACAAAGCTCTCTTAAACGCTGCTCCATCTAGTTTTATGTATTGTAAATAAAGGTACCCTTTAAGAGAGACTTTTTTGGTGTCTATCTTAGAGGATACTTTTTATAGAGATCATCTGCTAAAGTAACAGCACCAGTTATTGTTGAACGGAAAGCATGACCGACATATTGTACAATGAAAATAGATCCGCTTTTATCAGAAATTTGTTTTTGCGACAAACCCTATTATCCATTGTAGATATTACACCGCTAAAAAATTTATACGCTTTGTTCATAACAACATATGAATATTTTCACTAAAATAAAGTAGAGGTGAAATAGAATGGATGAAAATCAGAAAAAAGTAGAAATATCTTTTCTCACTAATGGACCGACCCAATCTGATTATTTTAGAGAACAATTTCAAGATTTAATTAAAAAATTTAATTTACGGCTTCAACAACTCTCTAAAATGTTTGATATACCCATAAATGACATAGAAAATATAATGCAAGATTCAATTAGCATCACAAATGAAAAATTTGAAGAGATTGAGTATAAATTAACAATGTTGAATTTTGGTTTTGATGATTTTAATGCTAAAGATAGGGTAAAGTCAATATTGAATAGTTTGTTAGTGGAATACGAGATAACAACAGAAAGCTTGTCCAAAATTATAAATGTAGCAGAAAAAGAACTTATAGATTTTAAAGAAGATCAATTACTAGAGAGGAATATAGAAATTGAGATATGTGTAAATATTATCTTGCTTAATTTTGCTTTACATAAATAAATTTAAAGCCCGGTTACTCGAAATGAAATGCTCCCAATTAGGTAGACAGATTAGAAAATAAAATCTATCTACCTAATGGGATTATTTTTATGGAGCGAAACAAATTGAAAAATATGCACCAAAATAGGCTTAGGGTGATGGTACAAAAACCATAAAAAAGTTGTGGGATGAGGTCATTCAATATGTGGGTAATACTATCCACACTTCATTGGTAGAAAGAAAAAGAATTGAGGGGAAGGAATACAAAAATTAGCTAATTAATGTATAATTAAGTCGGTATATTTTGACATTAGTATCGAGGAAAGAGAACGTGGTGGAAAGATGAAGAATAAAAAAGGGATAGTTATTGCTAGCATTATATTATTATACTGTGTAATGGATGTTATCTATACGCTTTTATTTGTTGGAAAAATCAATTGGTCTATATTATTTTTAGCAATATGTATGATTGGTTTAATAGAAGTTGCTATCTCCAATAATAAATTACTTAAAAAGAACTTGAATAAGTAAATATAAGGGCATATTCTAAAACTTAATTTGCACTTTATACCATACGTAAAAGTGCAATTAACAATTGAATAAGAAGGGAGGATTCTATTGTTTAAAGATGTTTCAAAACTTCAATTGGTACTATCCTTTTTGATGATTTTTAGCGGTTTTTCGCAAGCGTTTAACAACTGGGGAGAAAAGAGGACTTTATCTTTATTCTTTTTGACTTCTAGTATTTTACTTTTAATTCTTGCGATACTTGCTTTAATTGTCTATAGAAAACGGCAAATATCAAAAGACTGAAAAGCCTCAAAGGGTTTCTTTACAATGTGTGGGTAATAATGAAAAAAGATTGAAGCCAATTGATAGCTCCAATCTTTCTTACTCACACATTCCTGTACACACGCTCGCCGTATTTTATTAGCCCCAATTTAGCCCCACTTAGCCCCAAAAACATGCAGTAAAATACACCAACCTGTTAAGTACATAATGGAAAAAATTATCTAAAAACGTTGATATATCAATGTTTTGAAGGTGCTATGTGATTAACTTGCACGCCTGTTATTTTACATTTGGATAAATCATCGTTGCAGGGTCCACATATTCATCGAACTGTTCCTCTGTTAGTAAACCAGATGCAATCGCTGCTTCTTTTAATGTTGTGCCATTTTTATGGGCTTTCTTCGCAATTTTTGCCGCATTTTCATAACCGATATAAGGGTTTAATGCAGTTACGAGCATTAGTG
This sequence comes from Lysinibacillus sp. NPDC096382, assembly GCF_044762845.1. NCBI lineage: Bacteria > Bacillati > Bacillota > Bacilli > Caryophanales > Bacillaceae > Lysinibacillus > Lysinibacillus sp. NPDC096382. The sequence goes on along the minus strand of NZ_JBIWFC010000011.1, from coordinate 64,104 downwards.
AATTTTGTAAATTATGGTTAAGTACTTCTTTATTTGGCTCGATACCGACAGCGCAATGATCATTAAATGATTTCATTGTGTCTGCTAGTAGACGAGTTGATTGTAAAAAATTATAGATAATGACTGGTTTGAAGACATTTAGCTCAAAATTACCTTGGGAAGCGGCAAAGGCAATTGTTGCATCATTACCAACAACTTGTGTAACAACCATGGTCATCGCTTCACTTTGAGTTGGATTTACTTTACCAGGCATAATAGATGAGCCTGGCTCGTTTTCTGGAATCGTAATTTCACCAATACCAGAACGAGGACCACTCGCTAACCAGCGAACATCATTGGCAATTTTCATTAAGTCAGCCGCAAGAGCCTTTAATGCGCCATGTGCGACAACAGCTTCATCATGACTCGTCAGTGCATGGAATTTATTTGCAGCTGAAGTAAAATGTTTTCCTGTTAATTGACTAATTTCCGCTGCTACACGCTCACCAAATTCGGGATGTGCGTTAATACCCGTACCAACTGCTGTTCCACCAATCGCTAATTCCTTCATATATTCAATATTTTGGACAATCATTTGCTCAGATTTAGCAAGCATTGCTACCCAGCCACTAATTTCTTGACCTAAAGTTAAAGGTGTAGCGTCTTGTAAATGTGTACGACCAATTTTAATAATATCTTTAAATTTTTCTGCTTTGTCATCAAGTGTATCTTTTAGTAAGCGTAGTCGCGGTAGTAAATAATCTTCAACTTTTAACACTGCAGCAATATGCAAAGCCGTTGGGAAGGTATCGTTTGAGCTTTGAGATTTATTGACATCATCGTTTGGATGGATGCGTTCAGCCTCTCCAACATTTTGTAAAAGTTGATTTGCACGGTGAGCAATTACCTCATTGACGTTCATATTTGACTGTGTACCACTACCAGTTTGCCAAACTACAAGAGGGAATTGATCGTCCCATTGACCCTTTAAAATTTCGTCTGCTGCTTGCACAATCGCATTTGCTTTTATATCTGAAAGCTTACCTAATTTATTATTGGCCATCGCAGCACTTTTCTTTAAAATGGCCATTGCTTGAACTAGCTCAATAGGCATTTGTTCTGTTCCGATTTGGAAATTCTCTTTACTGCGCTGCGTTTGAGCACCCCAAATTTTATCTGCAGGTACTTTAATTTCACCCATAGTGTCTTTTTCAATACGATAATCCATGAAAACAGCTCCTTTATTTATGTAAATCTCTCCAATTAATTAAACATCCGTCGGAGAATTAAACTTCTTAACATCTGCTGAAAGAAGTTAAAAAAAAGATATTCTTAGTCTGATGTAAGAATATCTGTTTGATACATGCTTATTTCAAAAAAATAGGGGGATTCTGAACTAAGCATTTCGGAGTAAGAAATAATCTATTGATAATGATAATTATTATCAATTAAAAAGTCAAATGCTTTTCTTGAAGACATTTTATCGTTGAGAATAATTCGCAGTGGATTTTTCTCTTATAGTTCGATTCCCGCTTTTTTAAAGTTAAAACGCTATCATTAAATGATAGCGTCGGAAGGTGAATAGGGAAGAGCTATCTCTTTTTCTTGCCAATTTCTTTTAACGGTTGTTTTTTAGGTATTTTTTCAAAAATGATACTTACTTGATAGTTGTTGTCGTCTATTTGAACAATCTGAACAACTTTAGCTTTACGTCCTTTAATTTTAATGTTCTCTTCGACAGTAGGTAAATTTACGAGCAGCTGACTTAAAACGGACGTCTTGTTTTCATAGAAATGAGTTACAAACATAATCCTTCTCCTTATAAATGTTTTATTGAACCTAGAAAAAAACCTTCCTTTATTATTGCTTGTATGTAATGTAAAAGAGATAGGGTTTATGAGGATAATGAGCAAGGGGAAGGTTTTACTCAATGTATGATAAGAGCTTTAAATCTAGAACATTTTTAATTAGGGGTAGATCATAGAGAAAAGACTGTAATCCTAAAGATTGAAATGGATAAAACGATCACTAAATTTTTAATCATATTCAGAATTATTTATATTTTGCCAATTTTTAATATTTTATCTTTATTTTTCCTTTCAATTCTATTAAACTATAAATAGACTTAAACCAAAGGGAGGAATAACATGAAAAAAATTACTATTAGGTTGTTCTTTATGCTTATCTTTTTATTAGTGCCAATGAATGTTTTTGCAGATGAGTCTTTAGGTGAATTTTCATTTGATCCAAGTAAAATGTCACATCCTTATGACATGGTAAACTCGAAAGGTGAAATCATTAAATATGAGGAGTTTAATGTTAGCAATTCGCCATTAATTAATGAAATACCAAGTGTTCAAGGTTCGGGGGAAATTTCGCCCATCCAGATTGATTCAATAATGGAAGGTCACTCGTTTATCGATATTACACCACCACCAGTTGTTATTAATGATTCTACTGCTAGAGGACCATTACAAATATCACCACGCATTGTCATCGGTGACGATAGTAGAAAAAAAGTAGAGAATACTAAAGAATTGCCATATAGTGCAATTACGTATATTGAAATAAATTGGCCTGATGGAAAAGGTGGTTCTTGTACAGGTTCTTTAGTTGGCAAAAATAAAGTTTTAACAAATGGACATTGTGTAATAAACCCAGAAACAAAAGAAACTATAACTAGTGCAAAGGTTTACCCTGGCGTAAGTAATAGTGTTGGATTATTTGGTTCTTATAAAGTTAATGATTATTATGTAGCTGCTAATTGGGCTTCAACTGGTTCGAGCTCTGAAGACTTCGCTATTCTTGTTTTGGATGTATCAAAAGACAATAAACAGGCGGGAGATGTTGCAGGAACTCTTGGAATTAAACAGGTGAATAATCTTCTTAATCAAAATATCGGTATTTATGGTTATCCGGGAGATTTAATGCAGGCGAGTGGTGAAATTTCTCAATTTGGTACGAGAGGAAATATTACTAGAGAAGATGCATCTGTAGCCTTTTATACAATTGATACCGCACCAGGACAATCGGGTTCAGCATTAATAAACACTGATAATCAAATTATAGGCGTTCATAGAGGTTCATTTGTTATTAATGGGAACCCGATGAATGGAGGACCTAAGATGAACTCTTATATGTTTAATTTTATTTCCAAAGCTTTAGAGTAAAACTACTAATAATGTAGACAAACTGAGAATTTCGGTTTGTCTATTTTTTTTTGACGCTAAAAAATAAGAGTTGACTGAATTGGGCATCCCAAACCATAAGGTGGTATATTTATTTGGGAAATTGATGTGGACAATCTTCAACGGTCATTATCTCAGCTTTTTCAAGGAATAACCCTTCTGTCACCTGTTTTACATCATGGGATAGAAAAATGGGGGGTAATAAAGATTCAAAAACAAAATATACGGAATCTAAGGGAAGCTATTTTCGGAATTAACAGATTATGTTATAGGCACTTTTATTGCAAGTACTAAATTAATATTAGCTGTAGCGGGAAAAATAGCAGTTCAAAATGGGAGTGAGTCTGATTATGCTATTTCATTATTTTTTGTAAATCGCTATATTATGGCATAATTTTATTATTTTTTATTGCAACTTTCGACATATTTTTTATTTATTTCTCGGGAAATATTTCATAGATATTTGTAGTTACAACTGTGTTTTTGATGCTCATAATATAGTTTTTGTACCTAGGGATTAGGTATTGTTATAGGTCAAGTTCAATGATGAGTTTATGATTTGTACTAATGTTTTGATTTTTCGGCCTTTGTTTTTTTATGATCATTGATTTCCTTTGAAGCGATGCGTGGCTTATGTTTGGAAAAAAGCGTAGGCACGTTATAATAGTAGTAAGGGAGGAAACGAAATGTATTTAAAGTCATGTAAGGTATTACAGGGGGAAATAGCAGTGAAAGATCAATATCCCTTTAATATACCAAGTTTGCAGGATTTACAGGAGCTAGAGTTTCCTACGAACGTTACCTTCTTTGTAGGGGAAAATGGCTCTGGGAAATCAACCCTATTGGAGGCTATAGCTGATCGCTGTGATTTTAATACAGCGGGGGGCGGCCGTCAAAATTTATATGAAGTACATAAAGCGGAATCTGCACTTGGAGAATTCATCCGTTTATCCTGGTGGCCAAAGGTTTCAAATGGCTTTTTTCTACGTTCTGAAACGTTTTATCAATTTGCGAGTCATATTGATTTGTTAGATGGTCATCCAAATAAGTATACCGCTTTTGGGGGGAAGTCGTTACATCATCAATCACATGGTGAGTCCTTTTTATCACTATTTATGCATCGCTTCAAAGGCAAGGCAATTTATTTATTGGATGAGCCAGAAGCGGCGTTGTCACCAACGAGACAGCTAAGCCTACTCAAAATTATCAAAAATTTAGAGCATGAGGCACAATTTATTATCGCCACACATTCACCTATTTTACTTGGCTATCCAAATGCTACAATCTATAGTTTTGATAATGGGGAGATTGAAGCTATTCGTTATGAGGATACTATACATTACATTGTTACGAAGCGTTTTTTAAATGCACCGGAAACCATTTTTTCAGAGTTATTTGATGAGGAGAGAGGATCATGAATCAACGTAAAGGCTTAGTTATGCGAGAAATTCGATTAGATGAAATGGCACAGTTTATAGATTTGCTTAATTATGTTTTTCAAATGTCCATGTCCATTCATAAGGATCGTCGCTTTGTGAATGCCAAAAGTAAGCAATTTAATGAAGGACATGCGATTGGTTGGTTCGATGGCTCACATCTAGTATCTCAAATTTTATGCCTACCTTTTGAGGTAAACGTTCATGGTAGGATTTATGAAATGGGAGGCATCACTGCTGTCGGAACGTACCCTGAATATTCTGGGCATGGTTTGATGGAGAGCCTTATTATTGAGAGCCTAGAGCGGTTGCGAAACGAAGGACAATGTATCTCCTATTTATTTCCATATTCTATCCCTTATTACCGAAAAAGGGGTTGGGAAATTATGAGTGATATTGTGGAATTTCAAATCAAAGATACGCAGCTTCCTCGTTATGGAGGCCTAAATGGAAAAATCCGTCGTGTCGATCCGAAACATGAAGACGTTGTGACTATTTATGCGTATTATTCAAAGAAAACGCACGGTGTCATGGTTCGTAATAGTATCGCTTGGAATGAAAAGTTTCAGGAAGATTTTTGGGAAGAAAAATTTATCGATAGTGATGTGAACCTTCAGGCAGCAGTTTATTATGATGAGGATGATATACCACAGGGTTATATGTTTTATCGTATTATGGAGGAAAATTTTTATATCGATGAAATTGTCTATTTGCAGGAAGAAGCGCGTAAAGGTTTATGGAATTTTGTCTCAGCACATAACTCAATGATTTACAACGTCTATGGTAAAACAACTGGCAATGAAGCCGTTGCCTTTCTGTTAGAGGATAGTGAAATTATTCAAAAGGTATCCCCTTATTTTATGGCACGAATTGTTGACGTAAAAGAATTTCTGTTACGCTACCCATTCACGGGAAATGATTTTCAGCTTAGACTAGCTGTTAGTGATCGCATTGTGGCATGGAATAATGGCACATTTGTTATAACGAAGCACGACGGAAAAGTTGCAGTTGAAAAGGTAAGTGAGACACAGTCAGAAAATGCTATTCAGCTAACGGTTCAAACACTTGCCACGATGTTACTAGGCTATAAACGACCGAGCTATTTAGAAAAAATCGAGCGTTTACAAGGCAATGCCATTGAAATTGCACTACTAGAGACGGTACTACCAGTAGGCATTCCAACGTTTATTGATTATTTTTAAAAAAATTTTGGGGGATTTGTGCAGAGGCAATCTGTGCAAACTCCTTTTTTATAGGTTCAAAAGAAAACCAATCGGGTCAACGCAAAAACTGCTCAGCTCCAAGAGAAAACTGCAATCAGATCACCCAAAGACGCAATATCGGAAAAGTGGAACATACATTTTCTGGAGCGACTATGTTGAATGTGCTGATGAAACATATGATGATCGAGATAAAGAGTAGCCATAACCCTAACGCTTGCAGTTATGGCGTATTATTCCGTAATCCAAGCTTTTCTTAGCAGTTGTACACCGAGAATGATGTCCTCCATTTTTAATTTACTAAAGCCTAATTGTATAATGGGTATAGAACTTGGCTGTTGTAGGAAATATGGGCTGGTAGGGTAGACCTTGACTCCGTATTGTTGTGCATTTTGAATGAGCTGCTCTTCTGAATATTGAGTTTGCACCTTAACTAATATATAAAGTCCAGATTGTTCTCCAAGTATCGTAATTTTTTCTCCGAACTGTTTGTTAAGCTCCTCTACAAGAGCATTTATTTTATATTTATAGGTGATACGCATTCTTTTAATATGCCGTGTCCATTCACCTTGTTCCATGAATTTCCCCATTGTTAATTGATGTAAGGACGAGGCGTTATGTTCAAAATGAGCAAAGCGTTCTTTATATGGCTGTACAAGTGATTTCGGTAGCACCATATAGCTTAAACGAATAGCTGGTAAAAATGATTTTGAAAATGTCCCCATATAAATCACACGTGACTTGTCGAGTGAGGCGAGAGCAGGAAATGGCTGTTGCGTATAACGAAATTCACTATCATAATCATCCTCAAGTATATAACCATCAACTTTTTTAGCCCACTGAATTAAAGCTTGACGCTGCTGAATGATCATGGAAACGCCGTATGGAAAATGATGAGAAGGTGTGACATAGAGTAAGCGCGAATGTAAATGCTTTAAATGCTCAAGCTTTGCACCTTTTTCCGACACAGGTAAAGTTTCTATCTGAAAGTCATGCAGCTTGAACGCTTCTCGTGCACCGTTGTAGCCAGGGTCTTCTAAAATAACACTTGGGAAATCTTGCTTTAATAGAAAGCCTAGATAAATTAACATTTGTTGCGTGCTACTACCGATAATAATGTCCTCTTCATTTACATGTACGCCACGAGCTTGAAGCAAATAATGTACAAGCTGTTCCTTTAGAAGTGGCTCACCGAAAGGGTCGCCATATTCATAGCACTTTTGTAAAGGTAACACTTGATTAGCCATTTGCCGCCATATTTTTAAAGGAAAATGTTGTTGATCGACAGCTCCAGCCCGAAAGTCAATGATGACATCTCCACTGTTAGTTTTAATTTCTTGACTAAGGCTAGGCCATTCCTCCTCTTGAAGAAAAACTTTTTCAAATTCATTCACGAAATATCCCTTTCGTCTTTCACCACGTATGTATCCTTCCGCTACGAGCTGCTCATAGGCAGTTAAAGTTGTATTCCGACTAACATGTAAAGTTTCGGCTAGCCTTCGAATAGAAGGAAGCGAATCATTCGTTGTTAATCTCCGTTGTTCGATTAACCATTTGATTTGTTGATAAATTTGTTTATATTTTGCCTCTTCATCTGTAAATAAGAAAATAAAATCCTCCATAAAGTCCCTCCTTGACATGTTGGAATGTGGAAAACTGTTTCTTTTTAAATGTCAGTTAGTTTTTTATCATAATACAAGAATTACATATTAAAAGAAATGGGGAGAAACGATTATGGAGATTTGTACAGTTACCTTTGCAACTGTTGGAGACGTCGTGCCATTATTTAATGCCTATCGAGAATTTTATGGTCAACCATCAGATTTAGAACAGGCTGAGCAGTTTCTAATGGAGCGTTTAAATAAGGAGGAGTCGGTAATTTTTTTAGCTTATTTGGATGCGCAGCCAGTTGGTTTTGTCCAGCTATATCCTATTTTTTCATCTGTTGCAATGAAACAGGCGTATATTTTAAACGATTTATTTGTGGCAGAGCATGCTAGGAAACAAGGTGTAGCACAAGGCCTAATTGAACAGTGTTATTCATACTGTTTACAGAAAGATGCGCGTTATATAGCTTTAGAAACAGCGACAGACAACGCTCGTGCTCAAAAATTATATGAGAAGCTCGGGATGAAAATAGACGATGGAATATTTCATTATATTAAATATTGGTAAGAGGAGTTTCGAATAATGACTATAGCAATCAAACAATTAACAACGCAGCAGGAGTGGATGGAAGCATATTACGTTATGGTGCAGCTTCGTACGGAATTAACAGTAGAAAAATACCTCCAATTATTAAAAGAAATGACCCAAGATGGCTATTTGTTATTTGCTTTATACGAAAATAAGAACATTGTGGCTGTCGCCGGATTAAGTTGGAGAGTCAACTTTTACAGTGAACGCCATATTTTTGTCTATGATTTAGTGACGGATGAGGAGTATCGTTCAATAGGTTATGGAGAGAAATTATTGCACTATCTTCACAAATGGGGCAAAGAAAATGGCGCGCACTATATTGCTTTAGAGTCTGGTATTCAAAGGACTAGTGCGCATCGTTTTTATGAAGATCGATTAGGATATGAAAAATGGTGCTTTTCTTTTCGAAGAGCATTGTGATCAAAGGAATATGATTTTTTTAAACCTCACACACTAGTGAAAACATGAAGGAGGTTTAACATGAAAGCACCATTCAAAAAAATATTTCTCACGAGCCTACTTATAATGAGCTTTACACCAGTTTGTTATGCAAATAATGTAATTCAACAACATGCAAATGGTGAAGATGGACAGCTTGTTTACCATGTGAAATACGATTATGATGCTATTTGTAAGGTGCTTGGGATAACGCAAGACGTGTATGATCAATACTGGAAAGAAGGTCTTTCTATTGTCGATATGGCAAAAAAGGAAGGGATAGAGCGTCGAGAGATTGAAAGTTATTTTATCACATTCCACTATCAAGAAATGCAAAAATGGCGCAAGAAGGGTGCAATGAATGAGCGTCATTATTTTCATTTAGTTTATGAATTAAAAGATGAAATTACAGAATTTATTGAGCGAAATCCAAATAAAGAGTGAAAGCGACTAGAGTTTTTCTAGTCGCTTTTTAAATATTTATTTACTGAATAACATTTAATATTTATTTATAATGGATAATTATTTAACGATTATCATTAAAAATATCTTGATTTCAACTCTGCTGTTTAATATGCTTAACATGAAGAAAGACGCAATATAGAGTACCTACGAAGTTTCCACATCAAGCGGCGGAAAAGCAAGAGTTAGCGGCGAAGTTTCCATATTAAGCGGTGGAAAAGCAGGAGTTAGCGGCGCAATTCAAACATTAAGCGGCGAAAAAGCAGATGTTACCGGCGAACTTCAAACATCAACTAGCGATTTCCGGAAAACAGCTAACCATCACTTGTCATTCTTCATGTAAAACATTTTGAACAGGGGGGGAATTATGGTTTTGGAAAGTGTACTAAGCGCAATTTTTCAAGTCATATTATTTTCAGTTATACCGTTTATTTGGTGGTTTTTCTCAGCAAGAAAGGAACAATCATTTTTAAGATGGATCGGCCTCAAAAAGCTTGTCATTGAAAATAAAGGGATATATTTTGTATGGTTTATTCATCATTGTTTTATTAACCTTACCACTCACTATAATTACTTATCTTTACCTAGACAGTTCAATTTTAGCGTCCAATCGTTTTACAGGACTTGGTTTTTCAGCACTCATACCAGTCTTTTTCTATGCTATTGTACAAACTGGATTTTCAGAGGAGCTATTGTTCCGAGGCTTTTTACTGAAAAGATTCATGCATAGGTTTGGTTTTCAAATAGGAAATATCGTACAAAGTTTACTATTTGGCATTTTACATGGATTGATGATGTTTTCTTTTATTCCTTTTGGAGTCATCGTATTAGTTGTTATGTCAGCCGCGTTTGCAGGTTATTTATTGGGGTGGATCAATGAGAGAAAATCTAATGGCTCCATCTTAATAAGCTGGGGCATACATGGCATTAGTAATCTGATTGCCTCTTTCATGGCAATGTTCAATGTGCTCTAAAGACCTAGCTTATTTGCATTTCATCCTATTCGATTGCATAATAAAGCAGAGAGGTGATTGAAGTACAGTTCATCGAGCAGGTAGTAAAGGGTTGCTTGATTGTAGGTTTTATATTAACTTCTTCAGCAGCTGAAAGAAGGTAAAGTCTCCGGCGGAAGACACGGAATCGGAAAGGGAGTTCTTTGTGCAGGCACAAAGCGGATTCAGGACGTGATTTTCACCGCAATATACCGTTATAATAATATAGCATTTACGACTTTTTTGTTAATTATCATGTCGTCTCACTTGCTATACTATTATTAGGTATTATAGGAAAAGCGTTATTCAATAGACGAAAAAAGAAGGGACGAGCATAGATGACGGAATGGCCAAAGGGAGTAGCGAAACCTGCTATACGTGCATTGAATGCAGCAGGCTATACACAATTAGAGCAATTGGAAAAGGTTGATTTATCAGCGTTAAAAAATTTACATGGGATGGGACCGAAAGCGCTAGCGGCCATTGAAACAGCACTGAATGAAAGTAGGAAGCACAGTGAATAGACTGACGTTATTTTTACTGTTAATGGTAGTCTATTATATTTTGGTTGTTTTAGTGATTAGCAAGTTATTTATTATTCCTCTCATGAAGTTTATGGCGCTTGTATTCTTCCTTGGAGCTGGCTTTATTTTTTCTCGAAAAATGCGGAGGAAACTACAGTAGGAGGAATTATGAGAATTACAAAACTAGTCATATTTTATTTGTTCATATTTATTTTAACAATTGTACTATCACTAGCAGGAGTGCACCTATCCATGACAATCTGCATTATTGCCCTTACTGTGATTGCAATGCTTTATAGACATATACATATTTTATTTAGGACAAATAATATGAAGATGGTAGATAAATTAGTAAAAGATCGTAAAAATGATCCGTTTTTTGCCTATCCTTACACTCTTGCTTATGGGACAAGGGAAGAGCAGTTTCACTCATTAGAAACAGCCATCGTAAAATATAAGCAGCCAGCAATGAAGTATAACTGTAAATTTCTGATGGCGATCATGAAAGAGAATTTAGAGGAAGCAAAGGATGCGGCCGATAAAATAAAAAAAGAGCCATTAACTAGCTATGCAAAATGTTATATCGCTGCACTTGAAGGACGAACAACTGACATGCGCAGCGATCAGCTTACAAAGCCGTGGATGCAACCAGCAATTGAAGCGGTTTATGCATACAAAACGAAGAATGAAACAGCCTTTCATCATCATGCCCAGGAAAGCATTGAAATGGCTCGTGGTGTACAAAAGTATGTGTTAATACATGCATTTGAAAATATGAAAACGGATCTTTAAAAAATTTAGGCTACTTGATACTATATGGTGTCAGGTAGCCTATTTTTTAACTTAGTAAATTTACACTTAAACATACAAATCTTGTTTACTCATTCGTCTAATAAAGTAAGAGAGGTGAGAAGATGGAGTTTGATGAGCTTTATGAACAATATTTTCAATGCATTTATCAATTTATTTACTATATGGTCTCGGATCCAGGTTTAGCGGAGGACTTAACGCAGGAAACCTTTATCCGTGTTTATAAAGGACAGTTTAGAAATGAGGCTTCTATGGGCACTTATATAAGGAGAATTGCACGAAACCTTGTCTATGATACATATAGAAAAAAAGCACTTATTAAATGGTTGCCATTTCAAAGAGAACATGAAAAATGGGAGACACAATATGTACCGCATGATTGGATCATGCAGTCTGAGGAGCGTCGACTGTTATATGAAGCAATCCAATTATTAAAGCCTGAATATCGAGAGGTTCTTATTTACAGAAAAATTGAAGAGTTGAATTTAGCCGAAACTAGTGAAATTTTAGGGTGGTCTACAGTGAAAATAGCGAATACACAGAGAAATGCTATGAAGGCTTTAGAGAAGATACTTGGAGGTGATGAATTTGGATTTAAACAAACGACTGAAGGATCTCAATAAATTACCAGAAGATCAGGCTGTAAAGGCCCGTATTTATGAACACATTCACCATAAGAAAAGAAATGGCTTAACTTTATGGAAGGAAAGTTTTTTACTACTAACGATTGCCATGATTGCTCTATTTTTAATTTTGATCCCACAAAATTCATCACCACCTCAAACTGCTGATCAATCCATCCAAGCAATTTATAAGCATTTCGGAGGAAAAGGAGGGAAATTCTTTGCGCGAAGTTCGAGTTTGTATATTTCTATAAAGAAGGTTGAAGATACAATAGTTTATAGCTTTTTTGAAGACTTAACACAGTATGTCGAAAAGGCAGATGGAAAGTTAGGTAACCATATTGCAGATGTAGTAGTTGTTAAAGATCATCGGGAAGAGCGCTATCAGATTTCAGATACAGGCATGCTAAATGTTGATTCGGGCCAATTTTTTGTTGGGAATTCTGACATGTATGATGAAGTATTTCAAACATTATACTCTGTAGAAACAATACCATGGATATTTATCCTGCCACTTATTGTGGTAGTTGTAAATATATTCTCTATGTACTATTATAAACGTCATAATCTAGAAGGATCGAAACCGAAACCATCTAAGCGTATATGGTGGCTGTTAGTACTTGTACTTGCGATGCTTTCAAGCGTTTTTGCTTGGGCAACATGGGTCGGTCCATTGTATAAACCATTAATGATTATGTTTGCGTTTTTATATGGTTTCATTATTTGGCATAATCTAAAGCGAGAGGTACAGACATATTCCATATATAAAGTAGAAACAATAAAAATTAGTATTATTAGTGCAACACTTGTTTTAATTATTATGCTTTATTAATTGATTTAATAATAAAACCACCTATACCTTTTGCATAAGAGACAATTGCAAAGGTATAGGTGGTTTTAATTTCCCATCAACACAGTATCGGAGTGAGGTACGCTTTATTCCTTCTTACTCAATAAAATCCCACGAACGGCTCCTATTATAAATATAGTACATAGTACAAATAGAAATAAATAAGCATGCCACTGCTGTAAAATGCGATGATGGCCTAAAGCCACTGTTAAGTCATTGAAAAGTGAATATGTAAAGTACAGTAGTATACTATTTTTGATGAGACAGAAAATAATGATCCCATTTTGTCGCTCTGTATGAGATAAGGTAGGCTTATTTTTACGTGGGATAGGATAAGCGGCTCTAATCTCTAAGTATTGTAAAAGTAAAAATAGCATGAAGGCAATAAAGGGTAAATAAAAAATAGCGATTTTCGGACCAAATTGCGCATGTTCACTTGTAAAGCTCTGCAAAACGGGTATAGTTGCGGGGAGCTTACTGTATTGGATAAGCGTTGCCGTAATGCCAGCTAAAAAAATGGTCGCGACAATAAGCGTTAGTGGCTTACAAAAACGCGGTGTAAGTGTTTTTTGTTGTTCAAGCATTCGTTCACCTCGTAGTTTATCTTAAAAAGTAGCAGTCTGTTATACTGTATCATATGAATACCATCATGTGTGTCATAGAAAGAAGGATGAGATGGAATACTTGTTGTTTTTACTAATAGGCATCACAGGCAACGTCATTGGAACATTAGTTGGAGGCGGAGGGTTAATTACATTACCAACTATGATGTTAATGGGGGTACCGGTCCATTCAGCGATTGGTGCGAATAAGGTTTCAAATATGGTCAGCGCCTTTTCAAGCTTCTACACGATTTATAAAAGAAAAGAATTGTCATGGTCAGAAATGCGTTCAGTACTACTTGTTTCCCTAGTAGGTGGTACCCTTGGAGGTCTGTTTGCATCGTTTATGAGCAGTCAAACATTGACGTTCATCGCGATTGTTTTATTAGGTTTTGCCCTTATTATGTCCTTTATAGGTGGGGCTGAATTTGGAGAAAAAGAAAGCTTTACAATGAATCGTAAAAACGGTCCAATACTTCTTGGTGTTGGTTTTTATGATGGGATGTTCGGTCCTGGGAGCAGTACGCTGGCACTTTATACATATGCTCATGAGAAAATCTCTTATATGAAAGCTGTAGGTCTGTCACGTGTAGGTGTTTTTGCGATGTGCTCTGGAGCCGCAATTACGTATATTGCCACAGGTAAAATTGATTGGCCATTGACTATCGTGTTAATGGTTGGTTCTGTCATTGGTGCGCAAATAGGAATTATCCTTGCAAGAAAGGTTAAGGCAAGTCAAGTAAAGCTATTACTACGTATTGTAACCATTGTGCTAATAGTACAACTCTTATATGATTTTATCTTCATTCAATAGAAGACACATCTACGTATGAAGGTGATGAGATAAATGGAGATGTGATTCCTTTTCAGCGGATATCCAAACATCTACTGAATGAAGGTAAAGCCTCCGGCGGATGTCACGGATTGTTTATCTGCGCGAAAGCGAAGCGGCAGCGGCAATTACGCCAAGTCGAAATTGATAAAATACACATATAGGGAGGCGATATCCATGTTTGAAATCTCACCTTTTCCATCTTTTTCGTGGTCACTGTCACGTCATAAAACGTTAACAAGCTGTGCGCGAAAATATGGCTATGAATATTATTTTTCTCATAATGGCTGGCTAAGTTACAATGTGGAGCCGTATCATCAACATGTCTATCGCTTAAAAAAGCTGCAATCCATGCCGATTTTATTTGGGCAAATCGTCCATCACTTAATAGAGCAATCGATCAATGATTATTTGCAAACCGGCAAGGCCCCAACTGTTGCTGAGCTAGTAAATCGTGCACGTGGCCAGCTTAATGCCGCTTTTATCGATTCTACACGCCATGTAGATTTATGGAGACATAAGCCGAATAAATTTTATATGATGCAGGAAATTTATTAAGATGGGCAGTTAAATCCTGAACTTGTACAAGACTATAAGGAGCGAATGACCGCAGTCTTTGACAACTTTCTTAACAGTGATACTTTCCAGCAAATTACCGCTCAAAAAGGCTCCCTAAGAATTGGTGAGCCTGAACAATTTCGTTCCATGAAAATAGAGGGGATACAAGTTTTCGTCGTAATGGATTTTCATTATTACGATGAAATAGCAGACAAGTGGATTATTATCGACTGGAAAACAGGCGGAGAATCTGATGATGATCGCCAGCAATTAGCGCTCTACGCATACTATATTCAACAGAAATATCGTGTATCTCTTGACCAGATTGATGTTTATAATGAATATTTATTGACGGGTAAACGAAAAAAATATGCCTTTACAGCATTTGATATGGACAATATTTTACATACGTTTCAGCGAAGTGTATTAGAAATGAAAAAATATCAGGCAGATATTTTCTTCAATGAGCCCGTGGACTTTGAGGAATTTGAACAAACCCTTGAAAAATGGCACTGTAAAGGGTGTAATTTTAAAGAATTATGTGCGCAGAATAGCTCTCTTATTTAAAATAATGGGGCTATTTTATAGAGTAATGCGGATAAGATGCTTGTGTTTTCTCCAATGACCCAATGGAATTTGAGCAAAACCCTAAAAAATAGCACTATAAGGTTGTAATTTTAAAAAATTATGAGTGTAGAGTTAAGTAGAAGATGGAGCATATAAAATGTCATACCTAACTAGGTGTGGCTTTTTATTATGTTTCATAATTTTTGTACTTACAACCCATTATATAAGTAGATGGGAGGTGTGATTTATGGAGTATGAATATAAAGTAAAGTTTTACTTTGACGAAGGCCGTGAAGAAGAATATAAAATCAAAAATAATATTGAACAAGAAACATTTACGGAAGAACTTTCTAATGGTTTCAATGAGAAGTCTTGGTATTCATTTACTGAAACAGAACATTATAAAACGATTTTAATCAGTACTAAAGAAGTTTTCCAAGTAGTAGTAGAAAAAAATGTTTTAGAATTTGATTAATCAAAAGTATGAAGTGACATCTAACTTGGTGTGGCCTATTAGCATTAAAAAAGGCTGTTTTCTATAAGTGTTGCTGTTATAAAATAAAGACAGGATAAATCTACAAATTCTTGTAGAATTAATGCTGTCTTTATTTGGTTTTTTCATTGAAATATTAAACCTTTGCTATCAAATATTATTTACGTACAAATGTTTGATACATTATAGCAGTTAGAGATGCGATTTCATCATTGATTGCTTCAATGTGGATACGATTCGTTAAATTTGTATTTGTACGATCTAAATTTTTAATTACAGCAATTTTTTCACCATTTAACGTTAAGGTTCCTGAATTAGTGTAATCTTTCTCAAATTGGTACATGTCCCCGTTGATCAGAAAAGATTGCACCTTTTCAATTAATTGCACACGCTTTTGTGTAATTGAAACCGTATCCATTGCATTGCGGCTATAGAGTGTATAACGAAAACCAGTAAATATGCAATCGATTTTGTATATTGGACTTTTATCAATCGAAAAAGCATTATAGCAGTATGGCATTCCATATCGGAGAAGCATATGAAACAGTTGTGTTAGGATACGATGGCGATTCTTTTTGAGGATACTTATCACTTTGTTGTCCTTGTTATAAATGGGAATACTTGTGTGATGAAAATCTAATTCTGGGATGTTATATGAATAAATTGCAATGATGTCTCTCCTCGATTATCTCTTAAATAATTCAATCAATGTCAATTTTAATATGAAATTGATATTTTTGTCCAAATAAATTGTACCGTTAGTTGAATAGCAACGATTTTTTTAGAAAACTTCCTTTTAAAGAACTATATAACGTCATGATTTTTCAATAGCCGATGCAGAAAATGTAATTCATTTTGATTCAATAATTAACAGAAGTCTCTTCAAGCGTTGTGTATAAATGGAAATATTTATGTGAATACATCTGATTTGAGGTATTATTAAATGAAAGATGTCTTTTTTTCGAGGAACAAAATGCTGGAATAGGAGAGGTTTTATTGAATGATAAAAAATGGGGGATAGTGTTCTCGTTTATTTTCGGTAGTATAGCTATTTTCCTTATATTGATTCTATTGTCTGTTTCGTTTTTTGGTCAAGAAATACTGGAATACCTTAGAGATGGGTTTTCAGAGAAATACTAGGTATATTTCATTTTTGAAAAAAACTTGGGTATCTTCTATTGGTGTATTCGTTTTGTCACAAATCATCTTTATTACATTAGAAGCAACAGGGTGGATTCCTAATTATCGAGATATTAGTGGAACATTATTTGGAAGAATTACAGACTCTTCAATTTTCAAAGAGTGGTTTACTTTTTATGAAAGACGGATTGTAATATTAAGTGCAACACCCAGAAGTCAATATAAAGGAAGCCCATAACGACCTCGTGTAGAATGTAGTTACCACACAAACATTCAAACGGAGGAATCGTTATGAGCTATACCCATCTTACCATATCAGAATTTGTAAAAATAGAAACATGATTATTCGATTCGTAAAATAGCGAAACTCTTAAATCGTCAACCTTCTACGATTTCCAGAGAAATAAAACGCCACGCCGGTAGTACGGCTGACGAAGCGCAAGTACGTTACCACCAAAATAAATCCAATTGTGGTGCCAGGTCAAAATGTACGCCAGAAGTAAAAGAAGCTGTTCAAGAAAAGTTGCGGGATACATGGTCGCCTGAACAAATTGTCGGCCGCTTGTATCAAGGACAGCTAAGTTTTAAAACCATCTATCGCTGGATTTACGATGGTCTTTTAGAAGTGCCTATAACCGTTCTCCGTCAAAAAGGAAAGCGCCAAAAGCCCCGCGAAACAAGGGGGAAGATTTAACATTGGCACACCAATTTCTAAACGCCCAAAAGAAGTACGTAAACGTGAAACCTTTGGACATTGGGAGTTAGATACAGTTGTATCTGGACGTGGGAAAGCAAAAGGGTGTGTCGCAACATTTATTGAGCGAATGACACGGTGGTATATTGGCTTTTTGATACCAGATCGCTCAGCTCAATCAATGGAAAGAGCAGTACGTCTACTTCATACTAAATTACCCAAAGGCGCTATAAAAACAGCCACAACAGACCGAGGTAAAGAATTTAGCTGCTATAAGTGTTAGACCTATTCTTCTTGGCAACGCAGAAGTAACGAAAATGGAAATGGATTACTTCGCGAGTTCTTCCTTAAGCAAACAAATTTCGATGAAATATCACCAGAAGAACTAACAGAATCATCAAACTATATCAACAACCGACCAAGAAAATATCTTGGTTGGAAAACTGCAAACGAGGCTTTTAATGAGCAATTGTTGCACTTAATTTGACAAATCATCATTTGGATACACTCTTTTGTATTATATGAAAAATAAATCATTCATCGTGTTGCTGGAAAAAAGATGAAATAGTATGTAAAGAAATTTGTTCAATAGCATTCGCTTCAATTTGCTCATTGGAACAGCAAGCTATAGAATACTGCTGTTCAACACTGGTAGTCAAAAAATATAGAGAATCCAATTGGTTTGTAGCATATAAATGAATGCCGCCACCATTAATTTAAAAAAAGAAGGATTGGAGTGGCAAAGACAAGCCTACACCACAATATTTAATATAGGCTTCCTTCAATGTCCATAGTTTATAAAAATAATCAAATTGATGTTTGTCAGATAAAGCTATTAAATCTTGATATTCCTCGGGAGCAAAAATATGTTGAGCGAGGTTGAGATCCAGTATTTTTTGCTTTTCAATATCGACACCCAATCCCATATTACTGATACCACAAAGAACATAATTTCCTGAATGTGAAATATTAAAAAACGCGTAAGGTAGATTTTTTACATATGGTTTACCATATGGATTATTGTCAAATTCAATAGCTGATGGGGCTATATTAAAAGTCGTTGAAATTAAATATCTAGCCAATATGTCAGCTAATAAACCGCGCTTATAGTCATCTTTAAAATGGAATTGCTGAAGTTTGTTCTGTTTGTCATTTGAAATGAAAGCTGTGAATTTTGAATGGTATTTATCGAAATGTGAATCTGTAATGGAAAGTAGAGCAAGTGTTATGATGGTCAGTTACCCCCTACTATGTTTAACCTCTAAATATTTGCTGCCTATATTCTTTCGGTGTTAAATCGGCATAGCGTTTAAATAACTCTGAAAATCTACCTGCACTTTGATAGCCTACTGTTCGAGCAATTTCGTTAATAGGGAGCTCTGTATGAGCTAGTAATTTCTCAGCCTGATGAACACGTTGTTTTTGAATATATTCCGTAATTGTGCAATGATACACTTCTTTAAATAATTTTTTTAATTTTGTAGCACCCATACAAGAAATTTTAGTTAAATGATCTAAAGTTAGTTGTAGGGCGTAGTACTTTTCTATATGAGTGGCTACATGCTCAATTTGGTGAATATCTTCTTTAGAAATTTGTGAGCAATGACAAGTTTCATTGAAAAGTACACGTTCCATTATAAGGGCTAATGCTTCATATACTTTCCCTTCATAAAAAAGTGCAGAGGTCAGATCAGCACCACGATAAGCCGCTATTTGTCGAAACAGGATTACCATTTCTGGAAAAGTAGTTGTGGCTTTTAGTGTTGTTAATGCTTGACGTGGATTCACATATTTTTCACCATATTTATGTGCTAGAAATTGATCACAAAAAATAGGGGTAAACTCAATACCGATTGATTGTACTGGAATATTTTTATGAATAATAGCGCTATATTTTTCTCCTTTTCCCCAATAACTCCTTATATAACCTGGCTTTAATTGTTGGTAAGGGTTAAGCTCCTCACCTGAAATAGATTCATAGTATGAGACGGTTAAAAGTTCAGGCATTGTTAATTCTAACTGATAATCCTCAAAAAAATAAAAATCATGAATAAGAATAGAAAACATTTCCTTGTAATGATATATCCAATAATAACCTTTACCTAAAGTTGGATCGATTGTATATGTAGTACCCACTGAGTTATATTTGCTCATTTGGTCAAATTTTGAAAAACCATTCTCTAATAATAGAGGTTTAAAATGATGAGATGTCATCTGTTTTCTCCTTTCCTCAATTAGACTTTCCTCTTCCTTGATTAGACGAAAACATAGTGTAGTTATTTTTTTATGTACTACGATTCATTATAATGGTAATGATAATCATTATCAATGAAATAAAGTAAATATAGTAATAATTACTAGAGGAAGGAAGGGAAGTATAAAAATGTATTCGCAAACAATACAACAAAAAACTTTAAGTATTAAAGATTTAATTACAGTCGGTATTTTCTCAGCACTGTTCTTTATATTCATGATGATTGGATCAGCCCTTTTTGCCCCCAATCCTGTATTAACGTTTTTAATGCCAGCTGGCGCTGCTCTATTAACGGGACCTATTTATTTATTAATGATTGCTAAAGTACCAAAATTTGGTCCTATTCTTATTTTAGGAATATTGTTAGCGATTATTACATTTGTTACAGGGATGTACTGGTTATGGTCATTAGCTTGTATAGGAGTAGCTATAATTGGTGAATTAATAGCAGCGATTGGTAAGTATAAAAATATTTCAATAAATATTTTAAGCTATATTGTTTTTGCACTTCATCCAATGGGTTCTTACGTAATGTTGTGGCTTAATCAACAAGCGTATAAGGAGTATTTGGTAGGTCAAGGAACAGAACAAGCTTATATGGATACGATGTTAACAACCGCCCAAAATTGGATGTTACCAACAATGTTTGTTGGCACAATGCTATGCGCTTTGATCAGCGGTTTATTGGGAAAAAAATTATTGAGAAAACAGTTTGAAAAATCAGGAGTGCTTGCATAGGTAGGGCGGTGAAATTATGAATAAGGGAGAAGAATTGCAGGGCAATATGCATATGCATGTTTATACCGTCAAACTTGATCCAAGAACGAAAATATATCTACTACTGTTAGTAAATGCAGCGGTTTTTTTGTCACCTTCTTTTCAATTCGAACTCATATTAATGGCCATAATATTTAGTCTTTGCTTTCTAATGGGAATGTTTTCTTTTTCATTGAAAATGATGCTTGGTTACGTGTTAATTCTAGGAGTTCACTTAGTAAGTGAAATGTTTTTGTCAGGTGCGTGGGAGCTAATGTTTGTATCATTTACAATGTTTATTAGGAAAATATTCCCGTGCGTTGTAATGGGTGGATTGTTAGTTGGAACAACAAAAATAAATGAATTTATGACGGCTTTAGGAAAAATAAGAATTTCCAAAAAGGTAATTATTCCATTAGCTGTAATGTTGCGCTATTTTCCAATGATTGGTGAGGATTGGCGATATATAAAGGATGCTATGAAGTTAAGAGGCATCTCACCCTCCATAATAGGTTTTCTAAAAAATCCTGTGCAAACGGTTGAATGTATTTACGTTCCTTTATTGATGGCAGCCTCAAAAATTGCTGATGAATTATCTGCTGCAAGCATAGCGAGAGGGATTGAAAACCCGAAAGAGCGTTCTTGCTTTCAACATGTGTCATTCCAATTCAGTGATAGTATTGTAATGTTTATATTTACATTTTTTGTGTTTGGAGGAGTGTTCATATGTTGAAAATCGAGCAATATTCATTTCATTATACAGATGAGAAAAGTGAAGGTATAGAAAATATAAATATTCATGTCAAAAAAGGACAGTGCATTTTACTGTGTGGTAAAAGCGGCTGTGGTAAAACAACTATTATCCGAGCAATTAATGGTTTAATTCCTTATTTTTATTCTGGAAAGCTAAAAGGGCAAGTGTTGTTAAATAATCAACCTGTAGAAAATAGGAAAATGTATGAATTAAGCGAACAGGTTGGGACGGTGTTCCAAAATCCGAGATCACAATTCTTTAATGTGGATACTGATAGTGAGATTGTATTTGGAATGGAAAATATGGCATATCCAAAAGAAATGATGGAAGAACGAATGCGGCAAATTACGTCTGAGCTTCGTTTAGAAAGGCTTCGTCGACGCAATATTTTTCATTTATCGGGGGGAGAAAAGCAAAAGATTGCTTTTGCAAGTGTGTATGCTGTAGCACCCGATATTTTTGTATTAGATGAGCCTTCCTCTAATTTAGATACGGCTGCTATTGAGGATTTAAAAGACATGATTGCATTACTAAAAATGCAAGGTAAAACAATTATTGTATCGGAGCATAGACTTTACTATTTAAAAGAATTAATTGATAGAGCCATTGTATTAAATAAGGGACAAATTGTATCAGTTTACTCACAAAAGGATTTTTTACAGCTTTCAGATCTTCAACTGAGGCAATTAGGACTCCGCACACTTTATTTAGACAATGTACAGTTTCAACATAAATCGCTACCTGCTGAACAAAAAGTTCATGAGCTTGTTGTGAAGGATGTCACAATATCGCACAAAAAAAGAAAGGTATTAGAAAATATTCAATTCACAGCAAAAAGCGGAGAAATAATTGCAATCACAGGACATAATGGTGCAGGAAAAACGACCTTTGCTAGAACGATATGTGGTCTACATAAACTATCATCAGGAAATATTTATTTTAATAAACAAAAACTAACATTGAAAAAACAGGCTCAGCTTTCCTATATGGTAATGCAAGATGTCAATTATCAGTTATTCGCAGAAACGGTTGAAAAAGAATGTGTATTTGGGGTGAAAAATCTCAATCCGAATTTAGTACGAAAAGTATTGGAGGAAATGGATTTATTAGAACTGGTCAATCGACACCCGAATACATTATCAGGAGGACAAAAACAGAGACTTGCTGTAGCTGCAAGTTTAATAAGTGAAAAAGAAATTATAGTGTTTGATGAACCGACAAGTGGATTAGATTTTGACAGTATGCAAAAGGTTTCTAGTATTTTACAGAATTTAGCGGAGGCTAATAAAATTATTTTTGTCATTACACATGACTTAGAATTTATAGCATCTTGCTGTCATCGTATACTTCGCTTCGGAGATGGAAAGAAGCAAGATGATTATAAGTTAAATAAAGAAAATCATCAGTATACAATTGAAACTTTCACTAGATAGCAGGGAATGGATCTAACGTAACTGACCTGCAATGTGCAGAGAAATGTACGATACAAAATTACGATGCAAGGGAAGGGCTGAACGATAATGGGGAAAGTTGTAAAACAAAATAAAAATCCAATCTTTATGCTTCTTTCTTGGGCTGGAAAGGATAAAAAATATTTATATTTGTCTGTTTTATGTTCTTTAATTAGTGGTCTTTCGACAATTGTACCTTATTTCATTATTTATCAAATAATTAAGCAAGTCTATCACAATAATTTAACAGAAGCTTTGTTAATTCACAATTTATTGATTTTGGCTATTTCGATAATTGTTCGATTTGGGCTCTTTGCTATTTCTGGTACCCTATCGCATAAGGGTGCCTATCGAACGTTATTTAAAGTGCGTTGTCAAGTAACAGAGCATATGGCGCAAGTTTCACTAGGTTCTTTAAATGAACGAAATACAGGAGAAATTAAAACACTATTAAATGAAGAAATTGAAAAGCTAGAGTTATTTTTAGCACATCATTTACCAGAGTTAGTGTTTTACTTGAGTGGTCCAATTGCTGTCTTCATCTATTTATGTACAGTTAACGTACCGTTAGCGCTTATTTCGTTTATTCCATTAATTGTTGCAGTGGCAGTAATGGCAATAATGTTTCGGGGGACGAATCAATTAATGGATCGAGGAGCACGTTCCATAGCCAATCTAAATGCAATCATTATCGAATATATTCAAGGAATGCGTTTAATTAAGGCATATAACATGAGTAGTTCATCATTTAAAAAGTTTACAAACGCAGTAGATGATGAATTTAATATTTGGAAAGAAATGTCTTTAAAAATGGGTCCACCATATGCGAGCTTTGTCATTATTATAGAATGTGGCTTACTCCTTATGGTACCTATTGGTGGAATGTGGTTTTTAAATGGTAGTTTAACAGGAAGTGTCTTTATTCTTTTTGTATTTGTAGGCTCATTGTATTTAACAGAATTACGACCTTTACAGGAATTAGGTTCAAACTTTGCACAGGTTTTAAATGCTGTAAAGAAATGCGTAGCCTTTTTAGAAACACCTGTTTTTGGGCAAGGGCAAGCATTTCCGAACAATTACAATATCGAACTAAGAAATGTCAATTACTCTTATGATGGGCAAAAAGAACATTTAAAGAATGTGAATCTGTCTATTGCTGAAAATGAAAAAATAGCTATTGTAGGTGACTCAGGTTCTGGGAAAAGCACCATTGTACAGTTAATTTCACGCTTTAATGATGTTCAGCAAGGAGAAGTTTTGATTGGTAATCAAAATGTGAAGGATATTGATTATGAGGAATTATTAAAAAATATAACAACAGTTTTCCAAAAGACCTTTTTAACAAGTGGTACAGTGTTTGAAAACATTGTCATGGGTTCTAATGCCACACTCGATGAGGTAAGAACTGCGGCGAAAAAAGCGCAAATAGATGATTTTATTATTTCATTACCTGATGGTTACGATACGAGGGTAGGGAGTTTTGGAACTAGATTTTCTGGTGGAGAAAAGCAGCGAATTGCTATTGCACGTGCCATTTTAAAAGATGCACCGATTTTAATATTAGATGAAGCAACATCCGCAGCAGACCCAGAAAATCAGGCCGAGATTGATCAAGCCATTGCTGAACTTTGTGTTGGTAAAACAGTAATTATCATTGCACACCGTCTTGGTATTATTAAGCATTGTGATCGAGTGGCAATTGTAGAAAATCAAACACTACAAGCATGTGGAACGCATCAAGAAATGCTAGAAGAAAACCCTTCATATAAAAAGACTTGGCAGGATTATAGTAAAGCTAGAGAAATTACGTATGAATTTTAACGATGTTGTACTTGTAGAAAAAAAGGGTCTTTCAAGGGAAAGCCTATTTATGAAGGAGACTTAAGTATGGACAAAAAAAATGCATTTACAAAAAATGCTTCTTTTTATCTTTCTATTGTTTTCAATGTCATCGAGGGTATGCTAGCTGGTTTTAATTTTATCGTACTATATTACACGATTAATGCTTTATTAACAGAGCAATTAACGATGAACTTGTTAACTCGAATTCTGTCATTGTTAGGCGCTGTTTTTGTTATTCGTTTAATCATCTACGCGTTTGGTTATACGAGAGGGCAAATCGGAGGTGCCCAGATTAGTAGAATTCTTCGCTTGACACTGGGCGATAAAATGAAAAAAATACCGCTTTCCTCCTTTACGAAGGCACAAACAGGAGAGTACATTAATGCAACGACAACAAGTGTCAATAATTATGAAAATATTTTGACTCATAAAATAGGAGATATTATAAAAAATTCTTCATTTACTTTACTGCTAATTGGCTTTATTTCGACTATTTATATACCTGCTGGAGTAGTTCTGTTATGTTCAGGTTTATTGTTAATACCAACTCTTTACTTGTCCTTTTTAATGGTAAAAAAATACGGAAATCAAAAGAAAAATATTATGACAAGTAACACAAGTGCTGTAGTTGAGTATATAAATGGTATTCAAACGTTGCGATCATTTGGTTTGGGTGGTGTTAAAAATAAAGCAACAACCTCATCAATGAAGGACTATAGTGATGTTAGTTATTTATATGAGATAAAAGTAATTCCAATTGGTACAACGTTTAGTATTTTGTGTTGGCTAAGTTTACCGATTGTTCTTTATTTAGCAGGACATCAATGGCTGGAAGGGAATTTAGATGCGTCTTCTTTCTTTCTAATTAGCATTTCCCCTTTATTTACATGCAAATTATTTGGCACACTTTTTATTGATTTAACCTCTTATAAAAACTTAATGATTGCAAAAAGACAAATTGAGTGTGTCATAGAAGAGGTGGAGGAGTTATCAAATGAGACTTCTTTTGAACCTGAACAGTATAGTATAGCTTTTCAAAATGTGAATTTCGCTTATAACCAAGGGGAACCTATACTACGAAATGTCAATTTTGAAATTGATTTTTCACAGTTTGTGGCGATTGTTGGACCATCGGGTTCGGGAAAATCAACTATTTTAAATTTAATAACAAAATACTATGAGCCTGAACGCGGTGATATATTAATCGGTCAGCAAGTTATTCAATCGATTGCTTCTGAAAAAGTATTGCAGAAAATTTCACTAGTCGACCAAGATATATTTTTGTTTAATGATACGATTTTAAATAATATTCGCTATGCAAAGCCAGAAGCGACAGAACAAGAAATTATTAATGCTGCGAAAGAAGCAAACTGCCATGATTTTATTGAGAAATTAGAGTATGGCTATGGCACAATTGTTGGAGAAAATGGTAATAAGCTATCGGGCGGTGAAAGACAACGTATATCCATTGCACGTGCTATTTTAAAGGACAGCCCAATACTTTTATTAGATGAAGCAACAGCGTCGTTAGATATCGAGAATGAGCTGGCTGTAAAAGAAGCGATTAAAAATCTTTTGAAAAAGAAAAAAACGGTTGTGATGATTGCCCATACGCTTTCCATTATAAAAAATGCAGACAAAATCCTAGTTGTTAATGAAGGACAAATCGTAGAAGAAGGTTCACATGAAAAGCTCATTGCTAAAGAAGGCAAATATGCAGCAATGTGGAGAAAGGAACATCAATTAAGTAGCGTATAACAAAATGTATTTTGTAGATGAGAGGAAGGGAGCGAAAAGCATGTCTTCACAAATGGATTGGTATTTACATGAGGTTGAACGATATGAGCAATTGGGTTTCTTAAGAAAGAAAACATTAATGGAGGAGCTAGAAATTATCGCTGAACAATTTCCTCATAACATAGCAGTTGTGGAAGGAAATCGACGCCTAACTTATCAAGAATTGCTTCAAGAAATTGAGCAATTATCGACAGGCTTTTTGTCATTAGGTTGGCGGCAGGGTGATCGGGTTTTATTACAATTACCAAATACAATTGAGTTTATTACTGTATTATTTAGTCTACTAAAAATAGGTGTGCAGCCTGTTCTGATGTTACCTTCTCATAGAGAAATAGAAATTGATACAATCGCAAAGATGGTACAGCCAATAGCTTATATATGTTGCAACGCTCATCTTGGTATTCAGTATGAGTGCATGGCTGCACAAATCGTCCCTCTGCATAAAAGTATTCGATATATTGTGACGGTTGGTAAATCTACCGTACAGTGGCCAGCAACTTTTACACATGTAACATTAGATCAGCTTAAAGAAAGTAGCTATTCATTAGTGGTTAGTGATTTACCACATTATAGAGATACTGCGTTATATTTATTGTCTGGTGGCACTACAGGTATTCCGAAAATTATTCCGAAAATCCATGAGGCGTATGCTTACAATGCACTAGCCTCTGCTGAAAAATGTGGGATGACTCCTGAAACTGTATACATGGCAGTACTATCTATTTCACATGATTATCCGTTATGCTCTCCAGGCATATTAGGCACTCTTTTTACAGGAGGCAAAGTGGTATTATGTCAAACTTCTAGCTTTGATGAAGCATTTCAAGAAATAGAAAAGGAACGTGTGACACATACCTCAATTGTACCAACAATAGCTAGCTTATGGTTAGAAGCTTTTGAATGGTATGAAGAATTGGATATGTCGAGTTTAGAGGTTGTTTTAATTGGTGCTGCTCACATAGAGCAAAAAACAGCTGTTCATTTTATGGATAAATTTCAATGTAAAATACAACAAGGATATGGATTAGGGGAAGGAATAACTTGCTTCACAGCATTAAATGATCCTATAGAAACTGTTACGAGCTGTCAAGGGCGAGCAATTTCTTTAGGTGATGAAATAAAGATTATAGATGAGCTAGGAAGAGAAGTTCCTCAAGGTGAGCTTGGGGAATTGGTGGCAAAAGGACCGTATACATTTGGGGGCTACTATCAAGCACCTGCTTTAAATGCTGATATTTTCACAATAAATTATTTTTTACGTACTGGTGATAAAGCACGTATAACACCAGAGGGGAATATACAAATTGTTGGTAGAGTAAGGGAACAAATTAATCGTGCAGGTGAAAATATTATACCCTCTGAAATCGAAAGCTTTCTACGAGCACATCCAATTATTAAAGATGTAGCTGTTATCGGTTTGCCAGATAAAGAGTTAGGAGAGAACATTTGTGCATTTTTAGTTACGGATGGACAAAGAATTGAACGAGATGAGATATGTAGTTTTCTAATCCAACTAGGCGTTGCTCAATATAAACTTCCAGATCAAATCATATATGTAGAGCGGTTACCATTTATAAATGTAGGGAAGGTTGATAAGAACAAATTAAAACAGATTACTATAGAAAGAGAGGTGTCAAAGTATTGAGATTAAAGAATGATCTAGATAATATCCAAAGTCTAGCGTTGGAAGTCAATCATCTACTCGGTATACAGAAAGAAATACATGAGGATCAAAATTTATTAGAATTAGGCTTAAACTCCTTACAAGTGATGAAATTAGTTGGCAAACTAAAAAAAGTTGGGGTAACAATTACCTTTAAAGAATTAATATCCGAGCCGTATTTAAGTGCTTGGAATAAATTAATAAATAGAGATTATGTATATACAATTAATAATGATAACGAACTATTAGAAAATCAAGATAAGACTGTAGCTAATATGTATGAACCTTTTCCATTAACAGATGTACAGTATGCTTATTGGGTTGGACGACAAAGCGGTCAATATTTAGGTGGAAATGGCTGTCATGGTTATATGGAAATTGATGGGCGGAAAATTGATATAGAGCGGCTTAAAGCAGCATGGGCATTAATAATTCAGCATCATCCTATGCTCCGTGTCAAATATACAGAAGATGGTCAACAGCAAATTTTAAAAGAATCACCTTTTACAACTATTGATGTCCACGATTTTACAACTTGCTCGCAAGTCGAGATTAGCAAAAAGCTAGAAACTATTCGCGCTAATACCTCACACCGACTATTGGCAATTGATCAAGGGGAAGTAGCTTGCTTACAGCTATCTCTATTACCAAATGGTAAAACTCGTCTCCATTTCGATATAGACTTACTTGTAGCTGATGTTCAAAGTTTCCAAATCATTTTAAGAGATTTAGCGGCAGCTTATTCTAGACAGCAAAAACCGAAGGCACCTGAAAATTGGAACTTTGCAAAATATCTACATGATAAAGCACTAGCAATTGCCAATGAAGAAAGTTACGCAGAAGCTTATTGGAAAAACAGGTTAACTACTTTGCCATTAGGTCCAAAACTACCGTTATCAAACAATGCTGAGTTGATACAACACACTCCTAAATTTAAAAGAAGGGAGCATTTTTTAGAAGAACAAACTTGGAGTAAGCTTAAATTGACTGCCTCACACCATAACGTCACACCTGCAATGGTATTGTTAGCAGCTTATGCCTATACATTAAGTAAATGGAGCAGTGAATCTCGTTTTATTATTAATATTCCATTGTTTAACCGAGATACTTTGTCTGAAGAGATAGAGCAAGTTGTAGCTGATTTTACTACGCTACTATTATTGGAAGTCGATAGTGAAAATCGACAACATTTTTTAGCATTTACGAAAAGTTTACAACAGCAATTTCATCAAGATTTAAACTATACCGCTTATTCAGGTGTGAAAATTCAACGGGATATGGCTAAGTATTTCCCAGATGAAAAAGTGTTTGCTCCGATAGTTTTTTCATGTAATTTAGGCGTACCACTTATAAATGAGGAGTTTAAAGATGCATTTGGTACTATTCATTATATGATTTCACAAACGCCACAAGTTTGGTTGGATTTCCAAATGTTTGATATGGATGATGGTTTGTTATGTATTTGGGATGGTTTAGATGAATTATTCCCTTCAGGTTTGTTGGATGACATGTTTGAACTGTTTATCAAAACTATTGATTGGTTAATTGAAGATGAACAGCATTGGCTTCAACAGCCAGCTATCGAAACAAAAGCACAAGAAGTAAGACGTCAATTAATTGATAATGCCACAATAGAAGATCATGCTCAAGGCTTGCACACGTCTTTCTTCGAAAAAGCAAAGCAACAACCACAAGTTATAGCGCTTATAGATGGTATAAGTCATAAAGAAGTTAGTTATGAGACGCTGTCTTTACAAGCGGAAAAGGTTGCTGCGGCCCTGTTACATAATGGTTTTAAACAAGGTGATCGAGTAGCTATTTCATTG
Organism: Lysinibacillus sp. NPDC096382; assembly: GCF_044762845.1. Lineage (NCBI taxonomy): Bacteria > Bacillati > Bacillota > Bacilli > Caryophanales > Bacillaceae > Lysinibacillus > Lysinibacillus sp. NPDC096382. Next base: position 34,154 of record NZ_JBIWFC010000011.1, on the reverse strand, counting down.
CCAAGAGGATTAGAGCAAATACAAGCGATTTTAGGCGTACTAGCTATTGGAGGCTGTTATGTTCCTGTACATGTGACACAGCCGATTGAACGTTATAAAAAAATTATTGAGAAGGCAAATGTTTCTTTTATTCTAACAACGGCCTCCTACGAAGAAAAGTACCAAGATATTGAACAAGTACAAGTTATTATGATGGAACAGATACATCAATTTGGTCATGTGAAGTTTCCTAAAGTAGATGTAAACAGTTCTGCTTATATTATTTTCACATCAGGTTCAACGGGAGAACCAAAAGGTGTAGAAATTAGTCATAAGGCCGCTTGGAATACAATTGCAGATATTAATAAAAAATATGATATTAGCAAAGAAGATCGTATTCTAGCATTATCATCATTAGATTTTGATTTATCTATATATGATATATTTGGTCTTTTAAGTGTTGGTGGTAGCCTTGTCCTTATATCAGAAGATACGGCTCGAAACGCAGATATTTGGTTAAAGTTAATATGTAATTACCGTATTACATTATGGAATTCAGTACCTGCTTTATTGAAGATGTTATTAATAGAAGCCGAGAGCGTAAAGATGATTTGTCAAAATTTACGTATTGTGATGTTGTCAGGAGATTGGATTAGTTTAGATATTCCTGAGAGACTGTTAAAAGTAGCACCGAAAGGGCTATTAGTAGCAATGGGCGGTGCGACAGAAGCGGCAATTTGGTCCAATTATTATGATGTCAATCATCCAATACCAGCAAGTTGGCGTTCAATCCCTTATGGAAGACCCCTGAAAAATCAGTTTTATAGAATTATTGATACAAATGGGGAAGACTGTCCGAGTTGGAAAGCAGGAGAGCTGTGGATAGGAGGTGCCGGTGTAGCCAAAGGATACGTAGGAGAGCCACAATTAACTACTGAACGCTTTATTGAAGAGAAAGGTATTCGTTGGTATAAGACAGGGGATATCGGTCGATTTTGGAACAACGGCCTTATCGAGTTTTTAGGAAGAAATGATTCACAGGTAAAGGTACGGGGTCACCGTATTGAATTAGGTGAAATCGAAAGTGCTATTAGAAGTTATGAAATAGTTGAGGATGCTGCTGTCACGGTCAGAGGAGAGGAAAACCAATATTTAGCCGCTTATATTGTAAGTAGTTCTAAAAAAGAGCAAGCACAAACTATTAAATATAATAAACCAATGATTGATTGGTCTTATATTGTTCAATTAAAAGAGAATGGGGATTTTACTAAAACTTACAATGAGAATGAAAATCGTTATCGGTCGTTAAAGGATTATTGCGAATATCTTACTATGGAAATGATTAGTAAAATAATTTCCAAATTAGGATTTCCGCTAGAAAAAGATGTTCGTTACAATATTTTAAAAATAATAGAGCGAGAAAAAATTAACAGCAGATATCAAAGTTTAATATATCAATGGTTTAGTTTTTTAGAAAAAAACAATTTAGTTTCTTGTGAAGGATCTACTATTCATAATAAACAATGTTTAATCGTTAATAGTGAAGAACAGTTTAGTAGTTTAGAGAAAATGCAAACAACATATATAAGGGCGTTTGTTTCTGACTTTTTTGAAAAAAGCTATGCACTTTTAACGGGTGAACTAGAGCCTTTAGAATTATTGCTTCATCATAACATACATCCTTTAGAACAATTGACTGAAAACATGTCTGATGGAAAAAAACAGCAGGATTTAATAGCGACTCTGATTCAAACCGTTTTAAGTAATCGAACAGAACGCCAAGCACCACTCAAAATATTAGAGGTTGGGGTGCGTCATACGAACACACTTCGTATGCTAGCAGAGACTTTTTCAAAAGATGACATTCATTATACTGCTACAGATGAGTCCAACTACTTTATAAATCGTGTTCAAAAAATAGTAGGTTTACAGTCCAATATCCATTTTAAAGTACTTGATATAAATAAATGTCCAATTTCTCAAGGTTTTATAGATGGTGAATATGATTTGATTGTGGCGTCGCACTCTTTGCATAGAGCAGTCCATATTAGAAATTCACTTAAAGATTTAAAGAAGTTATTAAAGCATGGTGGGCTATTCGTTAATTTAGAAATGACGGAGAATAATCCTCTGCAATTAGTCAGTACAGCATTTTTAGAAGATGGTTTTACACATTATAAGGATGAACGGGAAAATACATGTCTTCCATTACTATCGGAAGATCGTTGGCTCTCTATTTTTAAAGAAGAGGGCTTTACAAATATTACGCTTCAGCCTATTGATACAGCCTTTACTCAGTATTTATTTGTAGCTCAAGTTGAAAGACAATCATTTTCAGAATTCCAGCTAGAGCCACTTAAACATTATTTAGAAAAACGATTACCAAGTTATATGATTCCTCATGTAATTATTCCATTAGAGGAGTTACCTATTACGGCCAATGGCAAAGTGAATCGAGCAGCATTACCAATCCCTGAAATTGAGCAAGTCAATTTAGCTACAAAAGAATTTATTGCACCAGCAACCCTAATCGAAATAAGGTTAGCAGAAATATGGACCGAAGTATTAGGGGTAGATGCAATTGGCATACGTGATCATTACTTTGAGCTAGGCGGGGATTCATTATTAGCTACTCAGCTTAGTGCAAAAATAAAAGAGCAATTTGCTGTCAAAATCAGCTTAGAAGCAATCTTCAATCAACCTGTTTTTCAACAGATGGCACTGTTATTAGAGGAATTAGTGCTACAAAAGACAAACGAAGAAACGGAGAAAAAGCTACCAACTATAGTGCCTAATGAGCGGGATCGTTTCGAGCCATTTCCATTAACAGAAGTTCAACAAGCATATTGGCTAGGTCGTAGTGGTATTTATGCATACGGTGATGTATCCACTCACTGCTATTTTGAAATGGATTGCCCAGCTCTAAATCATGTAAGAGTGGAACAAATATGGAATCGTCTCATACAACATCATGATATGATGAGGGCCGTCATTTTAAATGATGGACAACACCAACAGGTTCAAGAGTTTGTAGAGTACTATTCTATTGCATCGTACAATCTTACAAATCTTTCAACAGAACAGCAAAAAGAACAGCTTACATTAGTGCGAAGTGAGATGGAGCATCAAACATTTAATCCAAGTGAGTGGCCATTGTTTGATATTCGAATGTCGACTATAAATGAACATAAAACAAGACTACATATTAGTTTTGACAATATTATTTTTGATGGTTTTAGTATGTTCTATTTATTTAAAGAGTGGAAGCGCCTATATGATGATTCTTCTGCAAAACTACAAGTGCTTCACACTACATTCAGAGATTATATATTGGCTTATGAAAAAATTCGGGAAACAGAAATGTATGAGCAGGATATGCAATATTGGAATCAACGTATTGATAATATGTACCCTGCACCAGATTTACCTCTACTTGATTATAAAGGAGATTTATCTAACTGTAAGTTTACGAGATATGAAGAGAAGCTATCTTCACAGCAATGGCTAGCCTTAAAGCAATTAGCTACCAAAATGAACTTGTCTCCAGCATCCTTGTTAATCGCTGCTTATGCAGAAACTTTAGCAAGATGGAGTAGTCAACCAAAATTTACAATAAATCTTACTCGTTTCCATCGTGTGCTATTTGAACCGGATGTAGAACAGCTTATAGGTGACTTTACATCGCTTAATCTTTTATCTATTGATATGTCAAAAGGAGAATCTTTTTTAGAACGTGCTAGAAATGTTCAAAAGCAACTATTGCAGGATTTAGAGCATCCTTATGTGGGTGGTGTATATGTAGAGCGTGCACTAGCTAAAAAGTGGAATCGTCAAATGGGCATAATGATGCCATTTGTCTTTACGAGTGGATTAGGGCTTGAAAAAAATAATGGGGCAACAACAATGGGTGGCTATTTAGGAGATATTGTATATGGATTATCTCAAACTCCTCAAGTTTGGCTTGATCATCAAGTTTCAGAGCAAAAAGGTGAACTATGGCTAAGCTGGGATGCAATAGAGGAGATTTTCCCACAGCATTTAGTCATTGGCATGTTTGAGGCATACAGCAGTATTTTAAAAGAGCTTTCTACGAAGAAAGATTTATGGAAAAAAAGAATTGGAAGTCTTGTGCGTTTACCATCTCAAGGGCAAGTAGGAAAAATTAAAGGGCAGGACACAGAAATATCAAATGAGACGTTGTTAAGTCTTGTTGAAAAACAAATAGCTGAAAATCCTACTAATATCGCAGTGTTCTCAGAAGAAAAAACTATTACGTATCAACAGCTATGTCATTTAAAAAATCATACTGCTCAATCATTACTTGAACGGGATAGTACTAAAGGGAAATTAGTTGCTATTGTTATGGAAAAAGGATGGGAACAAATAGTTGCTGCATTGGGGATTATTAAAGCAGGGAAGGCATATTTACCGATTGATTGTACAACGCCTATTGAACGGATGGAATTTCTTTTAAAAGAAGGAGAAGTTCAATCTATAGTAACACAAGCACATATACTCACACAGCTACCCTTCCTAAATGATTATCATGTGACGGTCGTTGATGCTAAATGGGCACATCAAGAATGTCTAGTCGATAGTCCTGACTTGTTGCCTTCAGATTTAGCGTATGTCATTTATACTTCGGGTTCTACTGGTAAGCCGAAGGGTGTCATGATTGATCATAGAGGTGCAGTAAATACCGTATTAGATATTAATCATCGACTTGCTGTTTGTACGGAGGATCGTATTCTTGCGTTATCTAACCTAACGTTTGATTTATCCGTATACGATATTTTTGGCATACTTGCTGCTGGTGGTGGAATTGTTATACCAAAAGCGGAGCATGTAAAAGAACCTGCATATTGGAAAAAATTAATACAAAATCATCACATCTCCATTTGGAATTCAGTGCCGGCCTTTATGCAAATGTTAACAGAATATAGTAGGAATATAGAGTCTGCTCAGTATCCAACACTAAGGGCTGTGTTATTGAGTGGTGACTGGATTTCATTAAGCTTGCCTACAGATGTTTGGGAAATTGCGCCAAAGACTCGAATATTGGGATTAGGTGGTGCGACGGAGGCGTCTATATGGTCAAATAGTTTCGATATACAAACAGTAAATAGGGATTGGAAGAGCATACCTTATGGCAAACCTTTAGCCAATCAATATTACTATATACTAAATGATCAAATGGCAGCTTGTCCTGTGAATATACCAGGGAAATTGTATATCGGAGGATTAGGACTTGCTATGGGGTATTGGAAAAATGAAGAGCGGACAAATGACCAATTTTTACTTCACCCAATTACAAATGAACGTCTATATGATACAGGAGATTTAGGGCGATATTTACCTGATGGCAATATTGAATTTTTAGGGAGAGCAGATTCACAAATTAAACTAAATGGCTATCGGGTTGAAATAGGTGAAATAGATTATCACCTAGCTAAATTGCCTACTGTGAAGGAAGCGGCAACAATTGTTCATAAACGTAATGGAGCAACAATATTAGTGGCATATGTAGTATTAGAAGATGAACAAAATGGTCTAACTATTGAACAAACCAAAAATTTATTGGCACAAAAATTACCTAATTATTTGTTACCTACTGTGTACAAATATATTGATAAAATGCCACTGTCAGAGAACGGAAAAGTTAACCGTAAACTTTTACAACAGTTACCTCTAGAGCAAGAGGAGTCATCTGAATATAGAGAGCCTTTTACAGAGATGCAAAAAGAAATAGCGAAAATTTGGGAAGAAATATTGTCTTATTCACATCCTGGAATTGATGATGATTTCTTCGCATGTGGAGGTAATTCTTTAATGGCCATTCAAATTATCGGAAAAATAAAGGAGAAATTTAATATAGCGCTTTCTATTCAAACATTATTCACTCATTCACGTCTTGAACAACTAGCAGCATTCGTTGAGGAAAACAGTGTCACTATGGAGGAAGGTGCTCTATGAGACAATATCACCTTTCTCGAATAATTTTTATGATTGTCATTTTGGCTTTCATAAGTGGGTGTAGTGAAGATACAAAAATGACCAAGCATTCTTCACTAAAAATAGGTGTGTTGCGTATCGATGATAGTCTGCCTCTTTATGTTGCAGAGAAGGATCAGCTTTTCCAAAAATATGGTGCCGATGTTGAGCTTATAGAGTTTAGCAGTGCCTCTGATCAATCGAAGGCGATGGAGGCTGGTGAACTAGATGGCATGATGACTGATATGATCGTTCAAAATTTAATAAAAAAGGGGGGCATTGATGTTAAAACGATTGCATTAGCATTAGGTGCGACGGAGAAGGAAGGAAGATTTTTAGTCGTTTCTTCTCCACATAGCTCTATTGTTGAACCGAAGCAGCTAGTAGGGCAATCTGTCATGATCTCTGAGAATACAATGATGGATTATTTAATGGAGCAATATGAACGACATTTGAAACTAGATTCTTCTGAAATAACGAAAATTCATCTTCCGAATCTTTCATTACGTGTAGATACAGTATTAGCTGGAAAAGAAGCGCAAGCAGCTATATTACCTGAGCCATTGGCAAGCTATGCTGTTGCACAAGGTGCAAATATTGTCATTGATGATACAACACTTGGAGAGAACTTTTCCCAATCAGTCATCGTTATGACACAAAAAAACATAACAGAAAATAGAGCTGTGATTGAAAACTTCCTAAGAGCTTACAACGAAGCGATTAAACAGTTAAATCAGCACCCAGAAAAATACTTTGAACTTGCTCTAAAAGTGGCAAACGTACCGGAAATTTTAAAAGGGCATTATGCAGTTCCAGTTTTTACTCCTAATTGTGTGCCAGCACAAGAAAATGTCGAGCGTATATCTGATTGGTTAGTTTCCAGAGGATTATTGGACAAAGCTTTTCCATATGAAGATCTAGTAGAAACGTCATTGGAAGAACAATAAAAAGGGGGATATGTCGTGTATAGAATTCAGCATGTTGACTTAGCGTACAAGACAGCCTCAGGTACGGTTAATGTCCTGCAAAACATTAACCTTCAAATATCTTCTGGTGAATGTGTAGCTATTGTTGGTGTTTCTGGTAGTGGGAAATCCTCTTTATTAAAAATTGTAGCTGGTTTGGAAAAACCGAATAATGGAACCGTTTATTTTGATGGAAAAGAATTGAAAGGACCACAGCATGAGATAGCGATTATTTTTCAAAATTACGGCCTGTTCCAATGGAAAAGGGTGAAAGATAATATAGCTCTCCCTTTAAAGCTGGCCAAACGACCCAAGCAGGAACGGGAAAAAGAGACACAATTTATTTTATCACAATTGAATATTCACAATCAGCAGTACAGTTATCCTTTTCAACTATCTGGGGGACAGCAGCAAAGGGTTGCAATAGGGAGAGCTTTAATCCAAAAGCCAAAAGTTTTGTTAATGGACGAGCCATTTTCAGCGTTAGATATTTTAACGAAGGAGCAATTAATACTAACATTGCAGAAAATACGTCATGAAAGAAATTTAACGCTACTATTTGTGACACATAACATTGATGAAGCGTTGATGATGAGCGATCGCATCGTCGTTTTTCACGCGAATGGAAAAACAATTGCAGGCACCATTGAGAATGATTATCAGATAGAGGAGCGACGTAATCCTGCTTTCATGTATCGTCAACAACAACGAATTAAACAATTACTAAAGGGAGAGCCGTGTGAAGAAGACATATAGTATAGTCATCGCTACCATTATCATTATTTTATTATGGCATCTATCTAGCATCTCATTGAATAAAGCTTTTTTACCTACACCTTTTGAAGCGGGACAATCATTTTTAACAGTAGTAACTAGTGGTGAATTAACACAGCATTTTTTCATAAGTAGTTATCGAGTAGGTATCGGTATAATCTGTGCTCTCTTTTTCGCGATTCCTACAGGTTTACTTATGGGGTGGAATAAAAAGATAGATCTTTTATTAAGTCCTTTATTATATGTGCTTTATCCTATCCCAAAGGTTGTTTTTTTACCAATTATTCTCGTGCTATTTGGATTAGGGGATGTCCCAAAAATCATGTTAATTGCCTTTGTTCTTTATTTTCAATTGGTAGTAGTAATTCGTGATGCCGCAAAAGGAATTCCTTATTCTCAGAAACAAGTTATTCAATCATTGAACGCTACAAAACTACAAACACTGTGCCATTTGACACTACCCTATTGCTTACCGAGCGTAATGACTTCCTTGCGAGCTTCATTAGGAACAGCATTAGCAATCCTATTTATAGCTGAAACCTTTGCATCATTTAGTGGATTAGGTTATTACATTTTAAATCGAATGGATAGTAGAGATTACTTAGCTATGTATGCAGGTGTAATAGGGCTAGCTTTATTAGGAGGAGGGCTATATGCCCTTATTAATATCGTAGAAAATACTATTTGTAGATGGTATAAATTGATGGCAGATAGCAGCAGTAATTAAAAAGGAGATTAACTATGGATATACAAGAAAGTATGATACGTTCAACGATTCAAGGCTTTTCTACTTCTTATTTGCTATATACAGCTTGTGAATTAGGAATATTTGATGCCATATTCGATGAACGAAAGCATGTAACGTTATTGGCACAAGAATTAGCGCTTGACGAAGAAATGCTCTTTCGTTTTATGCGACCATTAGTAGCTTTGAAATATATGGAGGAAGAAAATAATTATTTTAAATTACTTCCTTTAGGGGAGAAATTATCAGGACAAGCAAGTGATTCATTAAAGGATTTTTTATTATTCACAGGCAGACAGGCAATGCCTTATTGGTCGAAGCTTTATGAAGCGATGAAAACGAAGAAAATCCCTTATCAATTAGTAGAACAACAGTCTTATTTTCAAGCGCAAGTACAGCAAAATGAAAAATTTGAAGTGTTTAATAAGATGATGAGTAAAACAAGTGAACGGCTTCAACTAGAAGCATATTTTGCAGAAAAAAAAGATTGGTACTGCATCAATAAAATTATCGATGTTGGTGGAGGATCTGGAGAGATAATTACGAAATTTTTGGAATTTTACCGCAATGCTCAAGGGATTGTAATAGATCTGCAACATGTACAACAAAAGGCAGAAGGGAAATTGGAGCTTTACGGCATCAACAGTCGATGTACATTTCAGGCAGGAGACTTTTTTCAAGAGGTACCTAAATTGGGTGATCTCTATATTTTATCGCGAATCCTCCATGATTGGGAGGATGAAGCAGCAATCACAATTTTACGTAATATCGCTCAAAGTATGGGCGAAAATTCTACACTAACTATCATTGAAAAATTATTACCAGAGGTTATTGAAGGAAATGCCTCGCATTTATATATGACGGATTTAAATATTTGGACGATGTGTGGAGGTAAGGAAAGAACACAATCCCAATTTGAGGTGCTATTTCATCAAAGTGGATTAACGATCAAAGCACTTTATTCATTAAAAGAAGATGACTATCTAATAGAAGTTGTGAAAAAGGACTTCGAATATCAGGAGGGAATATTATAACATGAAAAAATTATTAGAGGAGTATAGCGAGCTGGGAGTGAACCTTTGGGTAGAAGATGGAAAATTACATTTTAAGGCTCCAACTGGTGTACTTACAAATGAACATAAAGAGCGATTGAAAGAATATAAAAAGCAACTCCTTGATTATTTACAGAAGGAACAACAATCAATTATTCATGATACTGAAAAACGCTATGATTCCTTTCCGCTTACTGATATTCAATCAGCCTATTTAGTAGGTAGAAGCAACAATTATCGTTATGGAGGAGTAGGTTGTAAAGTATATGCAGAACTAGTTGGCACTACTTTTGATCCTACACGGCTTGAAAAGGCATGGCACCAAGTCATAAAGCGACATGATATGCTCCGTGCGATAGTGCATCAGGAGGGTTATCAGCAAGTATTAAAAAACGTAGAGCTCCCAACTATACAAGTTATTGATTTATCAGATGAAGTACCTGAAGTAGCCAATCAACGATTATTACATGTAAGAAATGAGTTATCTGTTAAGCAATATGCTCCTAATAAATGGCCGTTGTATGACCTAGTCCTTACACAGCAAAAAAATCAAAGTGTTATTCATCTATCTATTGATATGTTAATTGCTGACTTTGTCAGTATCAATGTATTAATAGCAGAATTAGAACACTATTACTATACAGAAGATACTCCATTACCAGCTTTAGATATTCAATTTAGAGATGTCATGATACAACAATATGAACAACATGATCGCTCGATTGCCAATGAAAAAGCTAAAAATTATTGGACTAGTCGTTTAGAGACTTTCCCAGAGACGCCAGAGTTACCCGTTCAAAGCGACAAAATTCATAGCAATACAATTCGTTTTGAACAATTTAATTTCCTGTTACCTAATCATAAATGGCAATTTTTAAGTCAGAAGGCAAAAGATCATCGGCTAACTCCTTCCAGTATTATTTTAACAGCTTTTGCTGAAATTATTGGCTTATGGTCAAAACAATCTCATTATTGTATGAATATAACGATGCTTAATCGACCTAATATTCATGCTCAAATTCATGATGTAATTGGAGATTTTACGACCATCAATCTGTTAGAAATACATGCAAAAAGAGATAGAGCATTTTATGAGCATGCGGCTGAAATACAACAGCAGCTATGGACAGACTTAGAGTATCGCGATTTTTCAGGAATTGAAGTATTGCGTGAATTAAAGCGACATCGTAATCGTGATGTTATTATACCGGTAGTTTATACAAGTACATTAGGTGCAGACGCGAATAGTCATATGTCTGAAAATGAGCCTAAGTTGAAATTAGCATATAAAATTAGTCAAACACCTCAAGTATGGATTGATTGTCAAGTATCTGAACAACCGGATGGAATATTAATAAATTGGGATGTACGTGAAGGTATTTTTCCAAGTGGGCTAATCGATTCAGCCTTTCAATTTTTTGTAGATCACTTAACAAAACTTGCAACTAACGAAACAGCATGGACAGAACGTCAATTATTAGGTTTACCTGAAGCAATGCAAAAGATTAGAAATGAAGTAAATAAAACAACGATTGATTTACCTAAGGGGTTACTTTATGACAATGTGCTAGATGCTATTGCACAATATGCTAAAAATATAGCTATTTACGCAGATGGTAAATATTTTACATATGAGGAGCTCGGTCGTTATGTTTATGCCATTCAACAGGCATTGATTAATAAAGGTGTGCGGCAAGGAGATTTTGTAGCAATTGACTTACAGAAGGGTATTTGGCAAATTGCTGCTGTAATAGGAACATTAACAGCAGGTGGCGTGTATTTACCTTTAGATATTGAGCAACCGATTGCTCGTAAAAAAAATATTATAAGTGAATCACAAACCACTTTTATTTTAGGTCATGCTAGCCATAGTGATTTATACGAACAAGAATCTCTTTCCTTTATTGAAGTCGAGCAATTAAACACTGCTTTAGAAGCACAGTTAACTCCTGTACGTGTAGATGTAGAACAGCCAGCTTATATTATTCATACGTCTGGCAGTACAGGAAAAGCGAAAGGCGTTATTGTTAGTCATAGGGCAGTACTGAATACAATAATGGATATGAATCATCGTTTCCAAGTAACAGAACATGATCGAGTTTTAGCAATTGCTAATTTAGCTTTTGATTTATCGGTATACGATATTTTTGGATTATTAAGTGTTGGTGGTAGCGTTATATTACCAGAGCATAAACGTCTTAAAGATCCAAAACATTGGTTGGAGCTTTTAACATCTCATCAAGCCACTATTTGGAATTCAGTACCAGCCCAATTGCAACTTCTTCATGCATACATGCAGGATACGACAACAACTCTTCATAAAAAATTACGTTTAGTATTTTTATCTGGAGATTGGATACCTGTTACATTACCAAAACAAATGGCACATTATTTTGAACAAGCGAAATTTATCAGCCTTGGTGGAGCAACAGAAGCAGCAATCTGGTCTATTTATTATCCAATAGATATAAATACTACCTATAAGAACAGTATTCCTTATGGTAAGCCATTAGCAAATCAATATTTTTATGTGTTGAATAAGGAGCTAGAGTCATGCCCTGATTGGACAATTGGTGATTTATATATTGGAGGAGAGGGGCTTGCTACCGGCTACCTACAGAATGAAAAAAATACTACAGCGAAATTTATTGTCCATCCTTATACTGGAGAGCGTTTATATGCAACTGGAGATATAGGGAGATTGCTACCAGATGGTGTGATTGAGTTTTTGGGGAGAGAGGATACTCAAGTTAAAATTAATGGGCATCGCATTGAGTTAAGTGAAATTGAAAGTTCGATGCAACGTATGCAGCAGATAGAGCATGCAGCGGTTATTGCAAGTAAAGATTTGGCAAGTAAAGAATTTAACATTTCAGCATTCGTGCAAGCAAGGAAAAATGCAAATCAAATAAAAACATTGGTTTCTTCAGAAAGATTAACAACTGTAGTTAAAAACGCTGGAGATCAAGCGACCCATAATGTAGATCGAGAGTTATTTGCACAATGGTCTACAATTTCAAATTGGACAGCCGTACTAGATATTATGAAAACATTCCAAGACTTAGATATTTTTATAGATGATCGAGAATTTTCTATAAGTGATATTCAGCAAATAGTCAAAGTACATCCATACTACCATCAGCTACTAAGAAGATGGCTGAATGTTTTATGTAAAGAAAATCTTATAAAGCAAAATCCAGCAACGTCAAACTATTATCTAGTCAATAAAGATTTACCACACAATGCATCAGAAATCTCTTGGCTAAAATGGAGAGACATTGAAGAAAAAATGCAGTATGGAAAAAAACTTGTGGATTACTTTGAAGATTCAAGTAAGCATCTTTTAGGTTTACTTCGCGGGGATATTGATTCATTAGATTTATTTTTCCCTAAAGGAAGGTTTGATATTGCTTTAGCGGCATATAAAGACAACCTAATTAGTCGTTCATTAAATCAAGTTACAATTCAAGCTGTCCATACAATTGTAGATGAATTTAGAAAGGCTTATCCAGAGAAAACGTTCCGAATTTTAGAGGTAGGAGCTGGCGTAGGCGGTGTAAGTTTAGAGTTAATACCAACATTAAATCATAAAAATGTAGAATATGTTTTTACAGATTTATCACAATTCTTTTTAAATGAAGCGCGAAAATCGTTTGAACCTTATAAGTGGGTTACATATGGTTTGTATGATATCAATCAATCCTATTGGTCTCAAGGAATTCAAGCATCTTCCTTTGATTTGATTTTATGTAATAATGTTTTACACAACGCTAAGAAAGCTCCACAAGTGTTACAAACCTTTAAGGAAATGACAGTTGAAGGAGGAGCGTTAATAGTAGCAGATACGACTGGGGAAAACTATTCACTTCTTACATCAATGGAATTTCATGCTGGTCTAAATGATTTTGAAGACTTTAGAAAAAACAATGATCAAGTATTTTTCAATCGTGAACAGTGGCATGAGTTATTTGCAGCAACAGAGGTGGAGATAGCCGGTGTATATCCTACAAAAAATGATCCATTATCCGCTGCGAATCAGGCAGTATTTGTCGGTCAATTTATAGGTGAACGTAAGAGACTTTATGCGAGTGAGGTTCAGCAACATTTAGAAAGACAACTACCAAAATATATGATACCAGCGCATATTGAAGTGCTTCGTGAACTACCGTTATCTGAAAACGGCAAAGTGGATCGAGGTGCATTACAAAGTCGACTAGAAGCATCCAATCCATTTATTGCACAATCCGGTGAATCTCCGCAAGGTGACTTAGAGAAAAGAATTGCAGAAATTTGGGCGAAAGCACTAAATAGAGAAAGTATTTGGCGCAATGAAAACTTCTATCAAGCAGGTGGCGATTCATTACTAGTTGCACAAGTTGTGGCAGCAATGAGAGATACACTTTCAGAAGTGGCGCATTGGGAGTGGGATCAATTAATGGTAGAGATTTTACAAACACCGACGATTGCAGAAATTGCAGAAAAGATAAGTCACTCGCTTGAAAATCATCAAACAATGCAGGATGAAACTGCCTCAGATACGAAAACATCTTTCGTTATATTAGCTGAAGGAGAGGTTGGCGGAAAAATTAAAGTACTATTCCACGATGGAACGGGAACACTTACACCTTACAATCAATTGCTCCCTTATTTAATAGATGAACCTAACCGCAAAGACACGATAGCAGGATTTATTTTTGGTGATGAAGCAGATTATTTAGCCTATACATCTGAAACACTTATTCAAAATTTAGGGCAAAAATATGCGCAACAATTGTTAAAGCTAAACGCTTCAAACTTTGAATTAATAGGGTACTGTATGGGAGGGCTTATTGCTGTTGAAACGGCAAAGGTGTTACTTGCAGAAGGTGTTCAAGTTGAACCAGTCATTACAATAGATACTACGCCTTGTGATGCAAAGCTTCGAAATGATCTATTAATGGAAAGAACATTTGGTTTATTAATAGGCGCTGATCTTGTAAAAAGTGGTCACGATGTCGAGGATGAATTACTTAAAAAAGCACTACATGATTTAATCAAAAAAGAAGCGAATACCATTACAATTGAAGATTTATGTAATCTAACCGGAGAGTTTGCACCAATTGCACAATGTTATCAAAAGCTTGCTAGCAAGTCTCCTAAACAGAGATTAGTAGATTTATATACTACCGTTCCAGCTTTGCAAGGTGATATTTCAGCTTTTCAAAAGCAACGAATGGTAACGCTATATCAAATCTTCTGTCAAAGCTTTAAAGGTGTTGTATCGTATGGAACAGAGCCTTTCATGGGAGACGTAGTTGCATTTAGTTGTATTGATAAAATATCATCCTTTTTACCGGTAATTGGTACAAGAAACGAAGAATTTTGGAGAGATATTACATTTGGTCATTTAAATATCATTCCTATAAATGGTAATCATATTACGTGTTTGCAGGAGCCTAATGTGAAAGAGACTGCTCAATTACTGCTTAAAGGAGTAAGCCATGAACCATCAATTTAAAATAGGAATTATTGGCTACAATGGGGCTGTTGGACAAGCGGCTGTACGATATTTAAAAGATAAATATCCATTACGCTGTGGGAGTAGAAGTGAGCATAAAGAACATTCTCAATTAGACAAATTTATGGAATATATGCAGGTAGATATATATGACCAAATAGCGCTAGAGACATTTTGTGCAGGTTGTACAATCGTGTTAAATTGTGCAGGCCCCTCGTATAGCATTATTGATAGAGTGGCTCAAGCTGCCATAAAAGCTGGGGCCCATTATGTCGATGCATTTGGGGCAGATTTATTGGAGAAGAAATTTATACAACAGGAGCTAACAAATATAATGATACTTTCAGCAGGAAGTTTTCCCGGTTTATCGGGGATTCTTCCTCGCCTATTAGCTCAAGAAGGATTTGATCAAATAGATAAAATAAGCGGCTATGCAGGAGGAGAAGAAGCATATAGTAAAGGCGCAGCAGCTGATATAATGCTTAGCTCCATCTATGGTTTTGGTACAGCGAATGCCTTTTATAAGGATGGAAAAATAGTACGTGAACTAGCACAGACAGAAAAAATAAATGTGACAATTAATGGTGAGGAAAATACAGTCTATGCTCAAAGGTATATAACAAATGAAACAATTCGCCTTGCAAAAAAGCTACATATAACCGAAGCACATTGGCATAATATTTATCCAAATAAAGCTGTTTTTTCATTATTACAACAAGTGTGTATACAATTAGCAATGAAAAATACGCCTGACCATTTACATCAAATTGTAGATGACCTGATGGAAAAACTTATCATTTTCCCTGTTCGACAAACATGGTACACACTCGTCATAGAGATGATTGGAAAATTTAAGGGACAATCGATACGACGACAAGCTCAATTACTTTGTCAAAATAGCTTTACGATTAGTGGAATTATTTGTGCGTTATCTGTAGAAGCCATTATAGAAGGGATAATTCAGGAAAATGGAGTTTATTGGGCTTGCGACATATTGAATCCAAGTAATGTCATGCGAGAATTGCATGAACAGTGTGTGATAGAAGATTTTATCATTACTTCACAGACAGAAAATCACCTAGACTTGGAGGAAGGGATATTATGAGGCCATTAAGAGTAGTCGTTTGTGGTACGAAGTTCGGTGCTTATTATTTGCAGGCAATCTTAAATTTACCATCTCTTTATAAGCTTGTAGGTATTTTATCTAATGGTAGTAAACAGTCGCAAGAACTCGCCAATACATTGAATGTTCCACTTTACACAACTGTAGAAGATATAACAAATGAGCAGGTGGATGTTGCGTGCGTTGTTGTTAAATCAACGATCGTGGGTGGAGAAGGGACAACTATAGCACAAGCATTTTTAGAGAAAGGTATACATGTTATACAGGAGCATCCTGTTCATGAGGATGACTATGTAAAGCTAATTAAAAGTGCGAAAGTAGGTAATTGTAAATATCACTTAAATAGTTTTTATCCAAATGTCGATGCTGTACATTCCTTTATACAAACGGCGAAAACATTAAGAGAAGTTAGTGATATTATTTATTTAGAGGCGGCTTGTAGTATCCAAGTATTATTTCCAATGCTAGATATTATAGGGCAAGCCCTTGGTAGTTTACAATCCTGTATATTTGAACCAGTTAATGACCCTACAGAGCATAATCCTTTTTATATGCTATCTGGACAAATACGGGACACCCCTGTAACATTACGTGTTTTCAATCAAATGGATTTAGCTAATCCAGAAAGTAACATTTATTTATTGCACAGAGTGACTTTAGGAACGAATAGAGGAACATTGTATTTACCGGACACGCACGGTTCAGTGCATTGGATGCCGTGTATGAGTTCGTCATTAAACGAATCGCCTATATTAAATAAGAGAATAGACAATAAATTTCTAAGCTATCCAGTAGAGGAGATTGTCTTTACTGCACAAAACAATAGCTTCGAAGATCACTATAAAAAAGTATGGCCTAAAAGCGTTGAACGTTCTCTTCTAACATTTTATGAAGATATTTGGAATCGTTCTTACTTTAATCAAACAACACAATATTATTTAACAGCTTGTAAATTATGGAATGATATTGGCGGAAAAATAGGACCCTCTCAAAAAGTTTACATACGGGAACGAGAACCATTAAGAATGAAGGATATCAAGGAGGATGAAGAATGGGTGTGGTAGACGTTAAAAAGTGGTTTCCTTTTGTGGACGAGTTAGATTACGAAAATAGTAATAAGCTTTTCTGCTTCCATCATGCTGGAGGCAGTGCCGCCGCTTTTAGAAATTGGAAAACATGGGAGCAGAACTTAGCTGTATTTCCGATAGAGCTACCTGGTAAATCAACAAGAATAAAAGAACAGTATATTACAGATTATCTTCATGTGATGCCACAAATTGCAGAAGCAATTAACAGAGTAACAAACCAAACGCGAATATATTTTTATGGTCATAGCATGGGAGCTATTCTTGCTTTTAAAACAGCCTGTTTACTAGAAGAAAAATATAAGAAAAAAGTGAATTTATTAATAGTAGCAGGTCGCCATGCACCTCAAGATCATTTCCCTGATGACTATCAAACATATATGGATGATAGTGAATTAGTTAAAGAATTAATACGAGTAGGAGGTACACCGAAAGAGTTATTGGAAAATAAAGAAGTTTTACAACATATTTTACCAATAGTGAAAAATGATTATCGTTTGAATGAGTCTTTTGATTATCGTAATGAATTATTTCATGGTCCGATTGTTGCTCATTGCGGAACTAATGATCCAGACGCACCAGCAAGTAGTATGAAAAATTGGGGAAATGTCACGACAAATTCTTTTAATTTGAAAGAGTTTTCGGGAAGTCACTTTTTCCCATATGAAAATAAACAGGATTATTATAAGAGTTTGGAGCAGAACTGTATACAGAGTTCTTCTAAGATTTGTATTAAGTAAAAAAAATTTTAAAATGAGGGTATCTTAAAATTAGAGATACCCCCGTTTTGTATTCATATAAAGTATTTATTGAACCTGTAAAAGCTGTAATATGAGAATTAAAATGATGCAAAGAAAGTATTCTAAAAAAGCACAACAAGATTTTTTTAAAGTAAGAGCTAATGAAAAAAAGAATAGGTAAAATTTGTAAGAATCCAAGCATAGAAATTATTAAAGACCTGGGCTAATGAGTATTCTATAATCACATAAATAGTAAAAGGTGCTGCTCTATAGTCAACAAAGCTATAGCGACAGCACCTAGTCATTTATTAGTGGAAATATTTATCGACACGTTGAAGTACTTCGTCAGCAGAAAGACCATCAGCGTCAATAACAGGTCCTGCCATGATAGGATCACTAATTCCCATTATATCTCTGTCTTGCCCAGTGATTACGCAGGCATCACATTTTTTTGCATCTTCTTCAGTACGAAGTTGAATAACTTCATAACCTTTTGCCTTTAAAGCGTCTTCAACGTTTGTTAATGATTGTTCCACACCAATTATTTTAGACATTACTCTTCCACCTCCTATATGTAATGTGTCAAATAGGCTTGCTAATTATTCACTTAATTCATTTTTTTGTTATACATAATTTAATGGCAGGAAATTAGTGAAATTCATTTTCCACTGCAACGAAATGATATGAGCAATTATATATGATTACGGCCAGCGATCTGTACCACCAACGACATACTTTGTACCAATGAGTGATGACATTTTTTATATAAGATTGACGTTTGACAAATCAATTGTTAATATATTAGACATCTAACACATTAGTAGGTGATTTTTTGTCCTTATATGAACAGGTTAAGCGCATTAATGAAGCAGAATATACGATAAACCGTTTGATATATAAACATTATAAGCAATATTTAAATAGCGGCATTACAACACAACAAGCGGTTGTATTAGATATTGTGTATTTAGCAAAACGTATTACGGTGGGTGAAATTGCGATTGAAATGAATATTAGCTCTAGCGCAGTTAGCCAATTAATAGCGAAGTTGGAAAAGAATAAATATATCAAACGAGAAATTAATCTACAAAATCGCCGTGAAGTATTTATAACGTTAGCTGAAAACGGATTGGAGTATTTTTCGAAGCAAGATTATGTAGAACAGCAAATTGCAGATAAAATTTACAGCAAAATTTCATCAAATGAGTTAAACGAATTAGAACGCATTGTTGAAAAATTAAGGGAGATCGCAATGGAGGAATTATAAAATTTCTTCATGTCTAATATGTTAGGTATCTAATTTATTTAGGAGGTTAACAAGTGGAGGATTTACTTAAAAATATCTCGTTTAATGGTGCAATGTATTATGAAAAACATGAACAAATCAAGCAGTATTATCATGGTTATCAGGATATCTCAGAGCAACATCTTATTACTGAAAATACACAATTTAATCTTGCGTCGTTAAGTAAAATGTATACAGCGGTAATGACATTTCAACTAATTGAAAAAGGACAGCTACAGTTAGATGATAAAATTACAAATTGGTTTAACGCACCTCATTTTACAAATGTGACAGTTGCACACTTACTTACACACACATCTGGTATTCCAGAGTATATTGCAGAAGATTTTACAAAAAGTGTTGAAACATTTGTCGAGACGGCACTGCCACAACATATGCCGAATGAGCATTGGTTCTATAGCAATACGAATTATGTTTTACTTGCAAAAATTATTGAAGAAGTGAGTAGCTTATCGTATGAAGTATATTTACAACAATATATTGCAAGACCATTAAATCTCACTAGTACAACAACACAGCCTACAAAACAATACGAAGCGCAAAATCATACGTATGATTACGAGGAACAACGATATAAAAAGGTAAATAATGACCCATATTTTTGCAAAATTGAAAAATATAATAATATATTTGGTGACGGTGGTATTTATGCAACGGTGGCAGAGGTAGCAAAGTTTTTAAAAGCATTTTTGCAAGGACGGTATATTAGCAAAGAGATTGTGCAATCCATGTTAACACCAATAGAAGTCGCTGAGCATTATAGTTACGGTTTTATCGTACAAGATGACTGGGTTGGTCATACAGGTGGATGGATCGGTTGTTCAGCACAAGCTTTTATTAATACTTCCACAAAGGATATGATTGTATTAGCAATGAATCAAGAAGTGTTTCCGCAATATGAACAAGAAATTGTGAATTACTTAATGGGAATACAATATTCTGTAGAAGCACCAAAACATATAGAAATATTATCGCTTACTAATAAGGATGATATTACAGGCCAATATGAATTAGCAGATGAACTTAGCACAAAATTTACGATCATAAAGGATAGACAATTTATGATTTCATTTGAACATCAGTTGTCTGTGCCACTTTATAAAATAGATGAGTCGTATTATTGGGTACACAATACGATGAGTTATGTAGATGTTGAGAATCAATTATTTATCGATGAAGGTGTTGAAGTACCTTATCATAAAGTCAATTGATCTAGTCATAAAAGTCGTACTTGTAATAAAGAGCATTTAATAGAGCTAGGGCAAATATACGGCAAATAAAAGAAACCATTTTGAAAAATTGATCAAAATGGTTCTTTACATAAATGTAGATTATGTCGATATTTTTGTTCAAACCGTATTTTATGCCGAAAATGGAAGTTTTTTTATGATCCATTATCGGAAGATATTGGAATTTGGAAACTCTCGTCAAAAGGTAACAGAGGTCATTCAACTAGCCACAATGAAAGGATTGAACTGTCCATTTGATGAAGAGATGGACGACAAGTGGATTGAAGAATTTCTATTCCCAGAGAAGTCATTGGAAGGTTCGGGGAGGCAACCACTCAATTTTGAATACATTCATGAAGAATTAGCCAAACCTAACGTGACTCTTTCTCTTTTACACCATGAATCAGCAACTTTATCAATGGATTTACCTTCTTGGATAAATGCACATATTCATGCGTATGACTATTTCGGTGGAGTTACCCAGATTGTTGTCCCGGATAATCTGAATATCCAGATTAGAGGAAATGAAATTAAACGGAATGGCCGAGGCTTATAAGGACCAATCTTTAAATAAAGAATACCAATTAAAAAGGGGAAGCCACCAATCATTTTCAATGAATGGTGGGACACCCCGTTTTCTTTACCTATTGTGGAAAATAGTCTTGACCGTTAACTGTTAGTTTAGAAGGTGAAATTAGAATTTCTTTATTTGCTTTGAAATATAGGCCTAAAATATTGTGAAATGCTTCCCAATTTTCTCTGATTTTTTCTGCTTCTTCTTTTTTATCAAGCTTAATAGCTTCTTCATAAAGCTGTTTTAACTGCTTTTTATCCGCCTCACTTATTTCGAAGTCGTCGTATATAGCAATGTATTCTTCAAATGGTTGAGGTTTAAAGAACTGATCAATGATGTCATAGAATTCACTCCATATTTTTTCAGCCAACTCATTATTTTTAGCTTTTTCAGCTTTTTGAGCATCTTCATAAATAGTTTTTAGTTTTGTTAAAGTTTCACTAGGGATATCTAACTCCAAGTCTTCCATGTACTCTTCAAATGTTTGAGGTGGATAAAGTTCATAAATATAGGGTTCAAGGATTTTATGAAATTCATCATATTTATCGTTAGCCTTTTCCTCTTGACCATCTTTTTCAAGCTTTACCCATTCTTCATAAATAACTTTGAGCTGTTTTTTATCATTTTCTTCTATCACTATATTTTTTTTACTAAAGCCGCTATTTTCTATATACTCTTCAAATGATTCAGGTTGCCAATTAGCTAAATAATAGGGGTTAGTAATCTTATTCATATCTGCATAAATTTTCTGCAATTCTTCATATTTCTTTTCTGCCTCTTCAATTGCTTTATTTCCCTCCGCTTTTGAAGCTTCTTTTTCCAACTTCTTCACTTCGTTAAACATTTTTTCTAATTTTGTTAAATCATCATTTGTTACTTCTTTAGGCAATTCTTTTTTATAAACTTCGAATGTATAGAAGTCTGAATAGTCCTCTACTATGCTACCTTCAGCTGTAATTTCTTGTCCTTCTACTAAGTTTATTTTTTCTATTTGCTCTTTATAGAATTTATGGAAGCTAATATAGTAGTTTTTACCGTCTCTACCTTTTAGATAAATCCCATCATCACTGATGCTTTGAATCGTCCCTGTAATTTGTTGTTCAATTTGAACAGTAACACCATTTGTTGGTTCTACTGGAGTAGCTTCTGCTTGAAGCGGCGTCAGAACAGCCATTCCTATTGTTAATGCTGAAGCAATCATCCAAGTTTTTTTAATCGGTTTTTTCATGATCATTTCTCCTTTTATTTACTCTGAAGATTAATGTTTCCAATATTTAGACGGATTACCAGGTAAAAAGGTTCTTGTTTTTCAATAAATTAAAACATTCCATGTTAAGTACCCATAACATTAGAGTTTGAGATTAAATAAAACACAAAAAGTACAAGGTAAAGGAGAAGGGGACTTATTTCGGAGGATGGGCAAAAGGAAGTTCTACTTATATTTTTTCTATAAAGATAGCATACTTTTAAAAACTGATTTATTACCAAAAGTTGTGGATGACTTTTGTTAAAACGTCTACTATGTAAATAGTTGATTGGAGTGGAGATTGGGAGACTCCTCGGGGATCAGAGATAGAGGAACGAAGGCTAAAAGCATCACATCCTGTGATAACGCCTTCGTGACCAACATCGTGTTGGCCCGAGACCCTGCAGCGAAGCGAAGCGGCTCATCGGACGCCCCCAGGAAGCTCTGCTCTGCGCGAAAGCGAAGCGTCAGCGGCAAAGCGCCCAGCAACCACACGTTTTGGTGATGATCCCAAAAAATTCGAAATACTATTGTGGAATTAACAAAAAAGGAATCCCAACAATCATCCTAAATGATTGTTGAGACACCTCAATTCTCTTCCTTATTGTGGCGTATATTCTTGGCCGTTTATTGTTACTTTAGAAGCAGTAATTAGAAGTTCTTTATTTGCTTTGAAATATGGTTCTAAAATATTATTAAGTGCTTCCCATTTCTCTTCAATTTTTGCTTTGTCTTCTTTTTTATCTAACTTTAAGATTTCTTCATAAAGCTGTTTTAACTGCTTACTATCCGCTTCACTAACTTTGAATTCATAGTCAGCCATGAATTCTTCAAATGTTGGAGGCGTTATGAATTGATCAATGATGTAATAGAAATCCTCCCATAGTTTTTCAGACAAATCAGCATTGTCATCTTTTTCTGCTTTTTGAGCATTATCATAAATATTTTTTAGTTTTGCTAAAGCTTCATCTGGGATATCTAACTCAAATTTTTCCATGAATTCTTCAAATGTTGGAGTTGGATAAAGTTTATCAAAATACGGTTGAAGAATTGTATATAACTCATCCATTTTTTCGATTGCCTTGTCCTCTTGACCATCTTTTTCAAGTTTTACCCATTCTTCGTAAATACCTTTAAGCTTTTTATTATCATTTTCTTCAATAACTATATTTTTTTCACTAAATCCGAAATCTGCTATATACTCTTCAAATGTTTGAGGTTGCCACTTAGCTAATATATATGGTTTTGTGATTTTATCCATTTCTTTATATATTTTATCAATTTCTTCAAATTTCTTTTCGATTTCTTCTTCTGTCATGTCATTTGACAATTCTTTTTGCAGCTTTTTCTTTTCATTAAACAATTTTTCTAATTTTGTTAGCTCTTCTTTCGTTACCTCTTTAGGTAATTCTTTTTTATAAGCTTCGAATGTGTAGAAATCTGAATAATCCTCTGCTACGCTACCTTCAACAGTGATTTCCTGGCCTTCTACAAAGTTCATTTTTTCTAGTTGTTCATCCGAAAATTTATAAAAGCTGATATAGTAGTTTTTACCATCTCTACCTTTTAGGTCAATCCCATCCCCGTAAACGCCTTTAATCGTTCCTGTAATTTGTTGTTCGATTTGAACAGTAACACCATTTGTTGGTTCTACTGCAGTAGCTCCTGCCTGAAGTGGTGTCAGAACAGCCATTCCTATTGTTAGTGCTGATGCAATCATCCAAGTTTTTTTAATCGGTTTTTTCATAATCAATTCTCCCTTTTATTTACTCTGGAACTAATGTTTCCAATATTTAGACGTATTTCCAGCTGAAAAGGTTCATTATTTTTAAAAAAATTTTAAAACATTCCATGTTAAGTACATAAATAAAGGTACATATTGTTGGCAAAACCTTATAAATAATGATTGCGTTGATAAAAATTCTACCACCAGAAATTATTGCTAATAAAAGAATTGTTCCGTTTTCAGTTTCACCACAAGTGAAATAAAATTAGATTTAAGAAACTACCTATTAAGGGGATAGAAGTAGAAAATGGTTAAGCAGTGATGAAATTGAACTTGTAAAAGTACAAGGGAATGTGTTCTCTGTACCGAAAGAGAAGGGGACTTAACTATATATTATTTCAGAAAGATGAGATAAAGGAGGTACCTCTTATATTTCTGCTATAGAGGTAAAATGGATAAATTAAGTCTAAAAAGGGGAATCCGACCAATCATCTTCATTGATTGGTGAGACACCCCGTTTCTTTTACTTATTGTGGAAGATAGTCTTGACCGTTAACTGTTAGTTTAAAAGGTGAAATTAAAATTTCTTTATTTGCTTGGAAATATGGTTCTAAAATATCGTGAAATGCTGCCCATTTCTCTTCAATTTTTACTTTGTCTTCTTTTAGATTTAGCTTTAAGATTTCTTCATAGAGCTGTTTTAATTGCTTGCTATCCGCTTCGCTAACTTTGAAATCATAGTCAGCCATGTATTCTTCAAATGTTTGAGGCTTAATGAATTGATCAATGATGTAATAGAATTCTTCCCATAATTTAACAGAATCATCGGTATTGTTATCTTTTTCTGCTTTTTGAGCATTATCATAAATATTTTTTAGTTTTGCTAAATCTTCAGCAGGGATATCTAACTCAAATCTTTCGATAAACACTTCAAATGTTGGAGTTGGATAAAGTTTATCAAAATACGGTTGAAGGATTTTGTGGAACTCTTTCATTTTTTCGTTAGCCTTTTCATCTTGATTATCTTTTTCAAGCTTTATCCATTCTTCATAAATAGCTTTAAGCTGTTTATTATCATTTTCTTCTATTACTATATTTTTTTCACTAAAGCCGATATTTTCTAGATACTTTTCAAATGGTTCAGGTTGCCAAGTAGCTAAATAATATGGCTTAATAATTTTACCCATATCTAAATAAATATTATGAATTTCTTGATATTTCTTTTCTGCATCTTCAACATTATTTTTATATGCTTTGTCAGCTTCTTTTTCTAGCTTCTTCGCTTCGTTAAACATTTTTTCTAATTTTGTTAAATCTTCATTTGTTACCTCTTTAGGCAATTCTTTTTTATAAACTTCGAATGTATAGAAGTCTGAAAAACCCTCTACTACGCTGCCTTCAACTGTGATTTCCTGTCCTTCTACTAGGTTCATTTTTTCTAGTTGTTCTTCAGAAAATTTATAGAAGTTTATATAGTAATTTTTACCATCCCTACCTTTTAGAAAAAGCCCGTCATCACTGATTCCTTGAATTGTTCCTGTAACTTGTTGTTCGATTTGAACAGTAACACCATTTGTTGGGTCCACTGCAGTAGCTCCTGCTTGAAGTGGCGTCAGAACAGCCATTCCTATTGTTAGTGCTGATGCAATCATCCAAGTTTTTTTAATTGGTCTTTTCATGATTATTTCTCCCCTTTATTTACTCTGGAACTTAAAGTTTCCAATATTTAGACGTATTTCCAGTTAAAAAGTTTCGTTGTTTTTCGAAATTTTAAAACATTTCATGTTAAGTACATACATAGTTGTATAACATCAAAGTTTGAGCAGTCTGATCATATAAAGCACTAATAGGACAAGGTACATATTATTGGAAAAATCCTATAAATAATGAATGCGCTGATAAAATTCTATCACCAGAAGCTATGGCTAAAAAAGAATCGTCCTGTTTTCGTTTCATCTTAAGTGAAATTAAAATGTTTTCTTTGTTTCAAAAGAGAAGAGGACTTTTATCGGACGATGGGCAAAAGGAGGCTCTTCTTAATATAAAAAATCTCTGAATAGTATTGTGGAATTAACAAAAAGAGGAATCTCAACCGTCATCTTAAAGGATTGTTGAGATTCCTTGATTCTTTTACTTATTGGGGAAAATATTCTTGGCCGTTAATTGTTATTTTAGAAGCTGAAATTAGAATTTTTTTATTTGCTTTAAAATAAGATTCTAAAATATTATTAAATGTTTCCCATTTCTCTTCAATTTTTGCTTGTTCTTCTTTTTCATCTAGCTTTAAAATTTCATCATAAAGCTGTTTTAATTGCTTGTTATCCGCTTTACTCACTTCAAAATCAAAGTCTGCCATGTATTTTTCGAATGTTAGAGGCTTAATGAACGGATCAATGATGTCATAGAATTCATTCCATGCTTTTTCAGCTAATTCATCATTTTTAGCTTTTTCAGCTTTTTGAGCATCTTCATAAATAGTTTTTAGTTTTGCTAAAGTTTCTGTAGGGATATCAAATTCTTTGTCTTCCAAGTACTCTTCAAATGTTTGAGGTGGATAAAGTTCATAAAAATATGGTTCAAGGATTTTATGAAGTTCATCATATTTTTCGTTAGCCTTTTCCTCGTTACCATCTATTTCAAGCTTGACCCATTCTTCATAAATAACTTTGAGCTGTTTTTTATCATTTTCTTCTAGCACTATATTTTTTTCATTAAATCCGTAACTTGCTATATATTCTTCAAACGTTGCAGGTTGCCAGTTAGCTAAAAGATAAGGTTTTATAATTTTATACATGTCTTCACGTATTTTCTTGATTGCTTCAAATTTCTTTTCAAACTGTTCTTCTGCCATTTCATTTGACAATTCTTTTTGCAGCTTGATCTTTTCATTAAACAATTTTTCTAATTTTGTTAGCTCTTCTTCCGTTACTTCTTGAGGCAATCCTCTTTTATATAAACTTCAAATGTATAGAAGTCTGAATAATCCTCTACTACGTTTCCTTCTACAGTAATTTCATGTCCTTCAACTAAGTTCAAGTTTGCTAATTGTTCTTCAGAAAATTTATTGAAACTGATATAGTAGTTTTTACCGTCTTTACCTTTTAGATTAATCCCGTCTCCGTTAATGTCTTTTATCGTTCCTGAAATTTGTTGTTCAATTTGAACAGTAACATCATTTGTTGGTTCTACTGCAGTAGCTGCTGCTTGAAGTGGTGTTAGAACTGCCATTCCTATTGTTAGTGCTGATGCAATCATCCAAGTTTTTTTAATCGGTTTTTTCATGATCATTTCTCCCTTTTATTTACTCAGGATCTTAAAGTTTACAATATTTTGACAAATTACCTGGTGAAAGGTTTATCTTTTTTGAAAAAGTTAAAAAGTTTAAATATTTCATGTAAAGTGCTTAAATAGTTGTATAACAATAAAGTTTGAGATTTCAGAAGAATTAACGACAAGAAACTAAATTCAAAATGATGAAAATTAGGTGTATGGTGGTGTGAATATGGGAATCGCTGAAGTATTAACAATTGTCTTGATAGTATTAAAGCTCACGGATGTTATCGCATGGTCTTGGTGGTTAGTGCTTTTGCCAGCGATCATATCCTTTAGCATTTACGCATTAATTTTGGTGATGAAGTTAGTAATGGTCATGATAGCGGTAGTGGCAGTGAAAAAACGAAAAGAGTTGTAGAATGGAGATTTAAATAAAGGGGTCGCATACGAATGATTCAAGCGGTGATTTTTGATTTAGATGGAACATTGTTAGAGCGTGATAGTTTAGTTCTTTCATTGATCTTCACCCAGTAGAAAAAACAAGATAAAGATCAGTAAGAGAAGGGGGATTTTTAATTGAAATATTTCACTAAAAATTGGTATCGTGAAATGCAAGTCTTTGGTTTTTTAACTTTTCCTGACGCTAGAGAAGATTGGGAAGAAAGTTTAAATTGGAAAAACGAAGATGGGACAAGCTATATTGAAATGTTACAAGCAGAGTTGGAATGGCGAAAAAATGATTTATTAACGTTTCTTCCGGCGCCATTTCATCCATATATTTTAGATGGTTCTCTAAAAACACAATATCCATCTAAAGAATTAAGAAAAATGGCTGAAGAGTGGAATGAAAATTATCAAAGTCGTAGTCAAGATATACGTAAACAGTATTTACAACAATTTGAAGAAATAAAAGAGCAGCTACCATCTCAAGTTCTTGAAATACATACAAAATCATTACATGATGGAGAAGTATTATCTTTCTCCTCAACTGAAACTACAATTACGCTTATGATAGCTGGAACAAGTGTAGGTTGGTACGACACAAATGTAAAACTAACTTTTAGTGATATAGAGAAATGTTCGATTCCAGAACAATTAGAAGGTTCTTGGTGGCTATATGATGAAATCTATAAAACTAAAACAGGGTTTGAATTACACGTATTATTTGACTGTCCACTTTGTGAATTAATGATACAGGCTAGGGAATTAAAGATTGAGACACTATAAAAATAGACTGTTATTTACATAAGCAACGGAAGCATCTGTTACCAATAGATACATGCTATGTGGATTGGTTGATTGGAGTGGAGTCGAGAGACCCCTTAGGATTAGCGTCACAGATGATACCCTGGAGTGAAAACGGATGTTTTCTGTGCGAAAGCCAACAAAAGTGGCTTATCGGGAGCCTCCAGGAAAGCGCTCAGTCGGAACGAAAATCAACGACTCGTTGTGCAGAAAGATATATTTTATTTAAATCTCATAGACAAATGAAAAACAGCTGATTTCATAGATTTCAGCTGTTTTTTGTAAGATAGTGAAGAATTTTTATTAAATTCAATCCACTATCCTAAATTTATTCATTTAATCGTTTGATACGTTTTAACTGCAGGAGGAACATAGGCTGCACATTTATCTATAAGTCCCACAACGTCTTCATCTACAAGTAGGGCATTTCGATATTGGGCTTGTAAAAATTGTGCGTTTTGCATATGGTCAAATAACCCAATGAGTAAATCATAATAATGATTGATATTTAAAAATCCGCAAGGCTTTTGCAGAAGGCCGATTTGATTCCAAGTGAATACTTCAAAAAATTCTTCTAACGTAGAAGAATAGCTCCTTCTTTATATGCTTCAGAAGCACCGATGCTTGATCCGCAAAATACTGCAATACTATCCATCATTGTTCCTCCATATCTGATAAGTATATTTCCACATTAACGGGCAGTGAACTTTAAGCGGGGGATGAAGAAACCCGCTGATTCACGTTTCACTTTTATAGTATAATTTAATTTCGAGAGGAAAGAAATGGAGGAAATAGAAATGGAATTAAATGAGTTTCAGAAATGGCTAAAGGATTACTATGATACACGTGGTTGGTCTGATTTAAGCATTTTTACGCGTATTGGTTTTCTAGCTGAAGAAACTGGAGAAGTGGCGAGAGCTATACGAGCGTTAGAGATTGGTAGAGATAGACCAGATGAAAAGATTCAATCATATGAAGAAAATAAGCAAGAATTAGTAGAGGAGCTTGGAGATGTTTTAGGAAATATTATTGTTATCGCTAATAAATATGATATTTCACTGGAAGAAATTTTTTCAGCGCATCAGGAAAAGCTAATGAAGCGTTATAAAGCATAGAATACATATGGAAGGGGGATTTATATGGATTATCAAATTGAGATTTTATTAGAAAATCACGATGACTTTACTACGTTTTTAAATACAAAATTAAAAGAGTACAACGATGAACATTCACCGTATCATAATGAAAGTAGACAAAAGGGTTCTATTCGTTCGTTAAACCTAATCGTTACTGATCCTCAACAGCAATGGATAGGCGGCATCACAGCTGAGGTTTATTGGGGTTGGGTAGAAATCAATAAATTTTGGTTTAGTAAAGAATACCGTGGAAAAGGTATTGGTGGACAGCTACTGGCCAAAGCTGAAGAAACAGCCAAGCAAATGGGCGCTACGAAGGCATTATTAACTACATATGACTTTCAAGCACGTACGTTTTATGAAGCGAGAGGTTATCAAGTTGTTGGGGAAATAAAAGATTATCCGCCTGGAAGTAGCTATTATACAATGGTTAAACATCTACTTTAAGTTTAGAAAGGCTGTCTGCTTACCTCTTCTAACGGGAACTTTCGTATTATATGTTCATACAATGGGTAGTTTTCAAGAAAATTGTTGCCCTTTTATTACTTTTGTAATAATCAACTGATAAGTGCATAGTATAAAAAGGTGTTAGTTGAAATTACAGTAATAGTTAACATATACATGAATATGGGGGCGAAAAAATGTTTAATAAAGACGCAGAGAAGAACAAAGGTTCATAGAAGAGATTTGAATAAATCCTTACAGAAAATGGTGTGGCAAATGGAAACAGAATAATAGTAGATAAAGAAACAGGAATTCATTATTTATTTAGTTGGGGTGGATATGCGGGGGGGAATCACTCCATTATTGGATAAGGATGGAAAACCAATGATAAAACCAAATAATGAATAACATTCTTTATCCTGTTCAACTATAGGGGCTTTAGTTAAATATTAGCTTTACGCAATATCAAACATAAAAACAGAGTTGATTCTACACATTTTGTAGATAGTAACTCTGTTTTTATGTTTTAACAGCAACAATCTTTTAGAAAACAGCCTAAAAATATATGGCTAAAAGATGACTAAAAAAACGCCCTAATGTCAAACTTATAATAAAGGGGAGATTTAGTGTGTACTCGATATCAAACTTTAAATTACTCGTTGATAATCAGACAGAAATTGATACCATTCATCAAAATTGTGATAATTTAATCCAGAAAACTGTAACGCCTAAAATGGATGCGGAAGTCAATACTTTGTTAGATGCTATTAATAAAAAACTAACCGAACAAGGCTTTACAATTACAGTGACATCTACTGGACTAATTGCAAAATATAGTGAAGCAGTTATTAATGTTGACAAGCATTCGAAAGATTTGGAGGAGTGCTTTTTCATTAATTTAAATAATTTTGCGGAGGATCAAGTTTCCATTGTTTTAGATGTTTCCGATATAATGATGCCGAAAATCTCCAATAATCTTGATGGCTACTCTGAAATTATTGAGCAAATGACAGATACATTAAAGTACGCAAAAAGTCTCGAAAAAGCTTGTACTTCACCAAAGTTTATTTATAAAACCCAAAGTAATATTATTTTTCATTCTGCTGAAGAAGTCGTCAATTATTATTTTCAATAAAGAGGCAGCCACCCTCATAGTAATATAGGGTGGCCGATAAATGAAGTGCTATTGATTATATATTCCCGCTACAATATTTTAAACAATAAACTTTCTTCCGAATAATAACAGTATCAACGATAGGATGAAAAAATATAGTGGCATGATCGTTAACGAACCATTATGCAGGAAACTCATACCTGATGTTATTAAGCTTACAAGTAAGTAATAGCCTAAGCTGAAAATTGCGCCAGCTGTCCCGATAACGTCCTGAAAGTTGACAAGTGCAAGGCTTAAGCAATTAGGTAGAGCAATTCCTGATCCTAATAAGGTAATAAAAATGGTTACTAAAATGCCCACTAGTAAGACAATATTAGGCAATGGGAAAGAACTAACGATTAGTAGCATTACAGCGCCGACAGTCATCACAGAACAACCGAGATGAATTACTTTCTCTGGCTGATAGTTGCTGACAAGTCTTTTGGAAATCATGGCACCAATAATAGAGGCAAGCGCCACAATTATACCAAGAAATCCATAAAGTCCTGGTGATAAATTGAAATGGTCAATAAAGATAAAGGGAGCTTCGGCATAGTAACTAAATAGCACACCATTTATCCCACCAATTAGCAATCCAAAGGCAAGTACCCGTGGAGATGAAATAATACGTTTTACAACTGGAAAAATAGCAATTGTTTTTCTCATTGATGTATCTGTTGTTTCTGGAAGTCTAAAATAAGTGTAAATAAACAACAAAATACTCATTGCAACGAGCACAAAAAACATAGCTCTAAAACCAAATGCTTGATCGACCCAGCCACCAATCAGCGGCCCTACTGCAGGGGTAAAGGCAATTACCGCAGAAATTTGCGCAAACATAGCATGTCTTTTACTGCCAGATACGCTTTCTCGCAAAATGGTTTGCGTTATTATCGAGCCTGTCGCCGCCCCAAAAGCTTGTATAAATCTACTAACTAATAGAAAAGTAATAGTTTCTGCGTAAAAACACATGAAACTGCCAATACTATAAAAAATTAAACCGCCTAGCATGGCCGGTCTTCGTCCAATAAAATCAGAAATCCATCCCCAATAAAAGACCCCAAAAGCAAACCCTATAAAATAAATACTTAAGGTTAACTGTACAGAGCGATTTGAAGCATTCAAAGCGTCTGAAAGATCAGGTAGAGATGGTGAATAGATTGTCTCGCTAATCTGTGGAAAAGCTACAAGAACAATCATTAATAGTAAAGATGGTGCTACATGTTTTTTCAACTTATTGCCCTCCTACAAGCAAAATCTACTTCTTTAGAAAAAAGTAGACGTAGCTAGGGAAACGGCGGGACCATAATAAGTATTCGTTCATAAGATGTCATTTTCAATCACCTAAATATGCTTAAAGTAGGAGTGCATAGTTCTAGTTACAATTATAAAGATATTTGCAATTTTTAAAAGGAATATATAGAAAAATTATGAATAACTTTAATAGTTTGGGTTAATTCCCGAAAGCCGTAGTGCTAACGTAACGTCAGTGGCAAGAATAATTGGTCACGAAGGTGTTTTCACAGGACGTGATGGTTTTAGCCTTTGTTCCTCTATACCTGATTTCCAAGGAGTCACCCAGTCTCCATTCCGATCGACGTATTAAAAGTGCTGTGTTTTATAAAATGGTCATTCCCAACTTTTGATGGTAAATCTAAACTTTCAAAAAATTACTTGTACATAGTATAGAATCTGTGTAAAATAGCAACAAACGTTCTTATAGGGGGGATTAAATGACTACATATCATAAACAGTTACAGTTAGTATTATTCGATGCAAATGATATTCCAGGATTAATTGATCTTTCTGACTCTGTCGGGTGGGATTATGATGAATCTGAAATTAGAACGGTGATGATGTCAGGTAAAATATTTGGGTACAAAAATGCTGAAGGGAATATTGTTTCAAGTGCTGCCATTATTACATATGATACAAATTTAGCTTCGATAGGTATGGTCATTGTGCATGAAAATTACAGAGGACTTGGCCTAGGGAAATTAGCTACTCAAAAATGTATTGAAAGTGTTTCACAACATACAGCTATTATGCTCGTCGCAACGAAAGACGGAGAACCATTATATAAGAAAATAGGTTTTACCACTGTAGATTATGTGCATAAATATCTGGCTGACAAGTATAGCGGTGCACATAACTTAACTTCTAATGACTTTACGATTGAAGATTATAATGAGAGTGATTTTGCTGAAATTGTCCGCATAGATGCAGCTGCCTTTGGAGATAAAAGAAGTAATTTTCTACGGAATAGGATAAACCAAGCTAAGCATTGTAGCGTTGTGAGAGATCATCAAACAAATATTATTGGCTTTGGGTTGTCCATTCAAGGTCCAATTAATCTAATTTTAGGCCCAATCATAGCACCTGATTCTATAACAGCCAGTCTCATAATTAATACTTTAGCGAAAGACCATCATGGAAAATTAAGAATGGATGTACCATCTGGACATGCTGAAATGATAAAGTGGTTAGTGCAAAATGGTTTTACAGAGGTAAATAGACCTCCAGTTATGATTCTTCATGCAGAAGAAATGCCGACTAGAAATAATACGCTATTTGCCATAGCTGCACAAATTTTTGGCTAACATCACTTTAACAAAGTGAGCACACTTTCTATTGAGGGCACTGAAAAAGTCTATATCTTTTCACATTGCGAGGTATTCAACGATTAAATCGTTGAATACCTCGCTTTTTTCATTTGGCACTGTGACTCTACTGTTGTTTTCCGAAGCATTCTGCTCGCTTTCCGCGGGCGAGCGCCGAGCCTCCTCCTACGCTTCGCTTCGTGCGGGGTCTCGTCTGTCTCGCTTTCCCGCAGGAGTCGAGCGATGCTTCTCCAAACAACGCAATGTATCA